>CAURFS010000135.1:0-5597 GCA_963523845.1 uncultured Campylobacter sp.
TTCCTGCGCCGCCGCCTGAGATATTTATGTGCTTCGATACGTCGAATTTGTGCGTCAAACAGCCTAGCGAGATCAAAGACGAGCTTTTGAAATTTTATGAAATTTTGATGGAATTTAACCCTACGCTCCTCGGCGGCGCGATGCCTAAGGACGAGTTTTTTCTATGCTAAAAATCAATAAAATTCGCAAAGCTCAAAACCCCATATTTTACGTCATAGACTATCTATGGGGCGGCTTTGCGAGCCTAGGGGCGGTGTGCTTTTTCATAGCCGTCTGGCAGGTGGCTAGCGAGGCTTACGGGCCGCTCATCTTGCCCGAACCCGCGGCTGTTTTTTTTAAGGCGTGCGAAATTTTAAAAAATTTCGCCGCAAACGATCTAGCTCTGTCGCTTAAGCGCGCGCTTGCAGGCACTTTCCTCGCGCTTTTTGCGGGGATTTGCAGCGGGCTTGCGGCGGGGTATTTTAAAAGCCTGCGAGCCTTTTTAAACCCGCTAATTACCGTGCTTCTTTCGACGCCGCCCATCGTCTGGATCGTGCTTGCGATATTTTGGTTTCATTTCGGCGATATAAGCGTGCTTTTTACCGTCGTTATCGTCGTCGCGCCGATGACTTTTGCGTCCGCGGCGCAGGCGATGGCTAGCGTGAGCACCGAATACACCGAGCTTTTTGACAGCTACAAAAGCTCAATTTTAAAAAAACTGCGCTACCTCTACGCGCCGCACCTAATCGAGCGGCTGCTTCCCGCGATCTACGTCGCGGTCAGCAACGGCGCGAAGGTGCTTGTGATGGCGGAGCTTTTGGGCGCGAACGACGGCATCGGCGCAAAGATCGCCGAAGCGCGCGTCAATATCGATACGGTCGAAGTCATGGCGTATGTGTGCCTAGTCATAGCCTTTACGGCGCTTTTCGATTATCTCGTGACCAAGCCGCTTCAAATTTTACTGATGCCGTGGAGCAGATGATGCTAAAAATTTCAAATCTGCGCTATGAAATTCTGCGCGACGTTATAATTTCAAATTTTTCGCTGCGACTGCGCTCGGGCGAAGTAAAGACGCTTTTTGGCCCCAGCGGCTGCGGCAAGACCTCGCTTTTGCGGCTGGTCTGCGGGCTGGAGGATAAAAAAAGCGGGCAGATCGAAAACGACTTTAAGAAAATCAGCTTTTTGTTTCAAGAAAACCGCCTGCTACCAAACCTCACGGCGCTTAAAAATATCGAAATTTTTAGCCCCGCGGGCGTGAGCGAAATTTACGCCCTTGCCGCGAAGATCGGGCTAAGTCCGAGCGATCTGAATAAATTCCCGCGCGAGCTAAGCGGCGGCATGCAAAAGCGCACGGCGTTTTTGCGCACGATCCTTAGCGGCTGTGATCTGGCGCTGCTTGATGAGCCGTTTGTAGGTCTGGATCGCGATCTGCGCGGCGTGCTGATCGAAATTTTGGTCTCAAAGATCGAGCGCGAGGGGCTTGCCTGCCTTTTGGTGACCCACGACCGCTTCGAAGCCGCACGCCTAAGCCACGAGATCATCGAGCTTGAGCCCAAAGGGATGGGGCTTAGGCGCGTCGTGAGCCTGGACGAGCCGCTAAGCACGCGCGACGAGCGGTACGAAGAGCGCGTGGTAAGCGAACATTTTGGGGGAGTGAGCTATTATGAGTAAAAATTTTATCTTTAATGCGCGCAAACAGGGAGGTTCCGCACGAAATTTGAACTTATGTGGCGGTCTAGGCGCGAGCAAGCAGGACTTTGGCGCGTATCGCGATCCAGTCGTATTTGGACACGGGCATTTGCCGAGCGCTAGCTGTGACGATCTAGGCATACGCAGACACGGGCTCTTACGAAGTACTAGATGTCGCGATGTCGGTGCGGGCGGACACAGGCTCTTGCGAGATGCTAAATGTTATGATTTCGTTGCTTGCATAGACAGGCTCTTTCGGGACATCGGATGCTGCGATCTTAGCGCAAGCGGATATAGCCTTTCGCAGGACACCGGGCGCCGTGGTTTTGCCGTACCGAAATACGAACTGCGCAGCCGCGTGAACTGCGATTATAGCGTGAGCGTGCTCTTGAACGGCGTAGCATACTGCGGTTTTGCTGCGCGAAATTCGGCGCTATTATGCGGCGATACATACCGCGGCTCTAGCGCGAGTACTTACTTACGGTGTAGCTCTAGCGTGGGCGCTTGTTTACAGCGCGTTGACGCGAACCGAGATGTCCACTCGCGCCGCGATCCCATCGAGAGCGGTCGTTTGCAATCTAGTATGAACGGACGCTCGCAGCGCAATTTCAATGCAGGCATTTGCTTGCGTCGCATTGGCGCGAAGCGGGGTGTCCATTTGTACTGCAAATTTGGCGCGAACCGAGACGCCTTTTCGCGTTGCAGTTTTGATGTATGCGGATTAAGCGCGCAGTTCAGCGCTCAAAAAGCCGTTTTTAGCACCTACCGCTCGCTGTTTTGCGATGCAAGTGGGCTAGGCGGCGAGCAAAATCCCACTCTAGGCACGTTTTGTGCGGTGCGGAATTTTTTGAATTTACACGGCGCGCGCGATTTTAAGAATTTTGGCTCTGTAAATTTGAAGAAATTTAACCTCGCCGCCTCGCAATTTGTAAATTTAAAAAAGCAAATCCGTGCCGGCGAAGGTGTCGATAAGAGCGCCGATCCGCGCAATTTGACGAGTTTTGGGCGCGAAGCTCCCACCCCGCGCAGATTGGGCTTTAAAAGTAAAATTCTCGCGCCGCGTAGATCTTACTTTGAGAGCGAGGCCGGCATACCGTGCGGACCTGGCCTACGGCACAGAGGCCGCGGAGCCGCACAAAATTTCAAACATTCCGCCCCCGATTTCGCACGGAATTTTAAAGATTTTACATGGAGCTTAGGAGCCGAGCTCGCGCAAAGCTTTAAAAATCAAAATTTCACACAGGGTTTCTGGCAAAACGACAGAAGCGCCGAGCTAAATTCTAAACCGAGCTTTTCGCAAAGCTCTAAAAATTCCGATCGGAATTCCAAAGCTAATTCCACGCAAAACCAAACCGAGCCTGTTTCGCCGCAGGAGCTCAAAAATCTCGAGCCGTGCTCGGCGCAGCGGCTAGGCTTTTACGCGCCTAAATTTAAAGACGAGCGCGCGAGAAATTTTTTCTCCCATCCGATGCGCGCTTTCGTTCTTTGCGCCTGCTTTTTTGCGGCGCTGGGCGCGCTTAGCTTTTTAGCGCCGGACGCGCTGGCAATCGATTATGTCGCCGCTCATAAGTTTTACTTTCTGTTTTTGGCGCCCTCGTGCATCTACGCGGCGTTTTTGCTCACCGCGCTGCCAGATTGGACGAACTTCGAGGGCTCGCTAAAGCCCGTCTCGCTTGCTTTTGCCGCCTGCCTGATCGCAGCTTTTATCGCAAGCTTTTTAAATTTGCGGCTTGCGGCGGCGATTACGGGGCTGTTTTGGGCGATATTTTTCATCTTTGCGGCGCAGCTTTTGTGGCTGGATAAAAACTCGAATAATTTTAGCATCCTAGCGGTCTTAGCGGCGTTTTGCGCCTGCTCTGCGGCCTACGGCGCGAGCGGAGATGAGAAATTTTTGCTTAGCTTCGTGCATATCAACGTCGCGGCAATCGCCGTCGTAAGCTACCGCATAAGCGTCGTCATCGGCAACGAGGCGCTAAGAGAGTCGGGGCTGAAGGACGCCGTTTTTATTCCAAATTTTATCTACAAAAATTTAGCCGCTTTCCTCGCCTTTGCTTTGGCGCTCGCGACGCCATTTTTAAGCGAGGCGACGTGCGGATTTATCGCGCTTGGCATCGGATTTTTGTTTTTGGCGAAACTTCGCGAGCTGCACTACGTCGAAATTCTAAGCCGCCACTATATGGCGTTTTACTACGCGTTGCAGGCTGCGTGCGCGGCGGGCTATGCATGGCTGGGCTGGGAGCTGATCCGCGGGGGATACGCTGCTGCGCCGCTGCACGTCATCGCGATCTGCTATATGTATGGAGCGATACTTTTCGTAGGAATGATCGCCGGACAGCGCCACAGCGGAATTTCACCGCTAAATTTTCCGCGCCTAAGCCGCGCGGCGCTCGTTTTGGCTCTGCTCGCGGGGGCTTTAAGAGCCGTTTTTGCGGGCGAGAGCTTTATTTTATACGTGATGATCCCCTCGGCGCTTTTCATCGCCGCAGTCGCGCTATATCTGATAAATTTCGTCCCGATCTTTCTGAAAAATCCTTTCAGCGCGGATCCGGATTGATGCTCATCAAAGCGGGCTTGCTAAATTTTAGCTACAATCGATCAAATTTCATTTCAAGGAGAGCTTATGCAACACATCAAAAATATCGACGCCGCTAAGGCCGTAGAGCTTGCTTCGCTAGTCGAAGTAGCCCCTCACAAGGTGGTTTCGCGCACCCTCGCGCACAATCCCGCGCTGAATATGACGCTTTTCGCCTTCGACGGCGGCGAGGAGATCAGCTCGCACAAATCCGACGGCGACGCGTTCGTTTACGTGCTTGAGGGGGAGGGCGATTTCACGATCGACGGGCAGAAGCACCGCGTAAAAGCGGGGCAAAGCATCGTCATGCCTGCGGGCTTGCCGCACGCGATCTTCGCGCCGGTGCCGTTTAAATGGTTTTTAGTGGTGGTTTTTTAGCCTCTAAGCTTAAGGGCGGGTCGAATTTTAAAATTTAGCCCGCTCGCCGCTTCATAAAATTTTATCCGAAATTCCATTCGCAGGGTCGTTCTGTTTGTTCCCTCCTGCTCCCGTTCGCTCTCACAAAATTTTAAAATTCCAAAACATTTAAATTTTACTTTTACAGCGCCCAAAAATTTCGCCGAGTTTGCAAACCGTGCCGAGCCCCGAAATCGCGCGATTGAGCTCGCATCGCAAGTCAAATCCATAGCTCGCGCGTTAAATTTTTAAGTCGCGCTGAGCGTGCAATACATATCGGGCGAGTAGAGAAGATGGACGCCGTAGTAGGGCGAACCCGCCGAGTGTGCAATGCGCGCTTGGAATGCACAGATCGAGAGTTAAATTTAAAGGCCGTGTCCTGCGCGAAATGCACGCCAAGCCGGCCTAAATTTTAAAATTTAACTCTCGCTCGGAGTTAACTCCTTGATGATGAGCTCGGGCGTGATCGTGCCGCGGAAGTTGTTTTTGCTAATCGTAAAGATTGCGTCCACTCGCTCGCCCGCGCGCGGCAAAAAGTCGTAGTTGAAAAACAGCGCCTCGACGCTGCCTCCGTTTTTGTCAAGCGCCATTTTTATATGCTTGCCTTCCTTGCCGATCTCTCTGATATTGCGGGCGCGCGCGCCTTTGATACAAAAGAGCGGGCGCGGATTTTTCTGCCCGTAGGGCTCGTAAAATTCTAAAATTTCAAGCAGCTCGAAGTCTATCTGCGACGCGTCCAGCTCGCCAAGCAGATCGTCTTGCGCGCTAAAATCGCTCAGATCCTTGGGCGTAATGCGCTCATTTACGCGCCGCTTAAACTCCTGCAGCAGCGCAGGATCGATCCCCACGCCCGCAGCGCCCTTGTGTCCGCCGAAGGTCGTTAAAATTTCGCTTTGCGAGGAGATCAGCTCTAAAATGTCGAATTTGCCGATGCTGCGCGCGCTTCCTTTGGCGCGCGAGT
>CAURFS010000136.1:0-5568 GCA_963523845.1 uncultured Campylobacter sp.
CCCCAAATGTGCTTTGAAATTTTAAAATTTCAAAATTAAAATTCCGCCCCATCGCGCAGCTTTGCGCGCCGTTCGTACCGCCTAGCGATCAAGCTCTTTTACAAGTTCTGTCCGCGCCGCCTCGCGATCAAACTCCCCTTTAAAATTTTTATGACGCCTTTCGCCCTCGACCGATCCACTAAATACAAAAACAAGATTGAAAAGCGCCGATTGCGCAATGCTCGCAATCAAGATCACTGATCGTGCGATACTTACGACCGATCGCTGCGCCTACCTCGCAAAACCGCCTTTTTTCGGACCGCCCTTGCCGTGGCAGTCTTTGTATTTTTTGCCACTGCCGCAAGGGCAAGGATCGTTTCGCTTAGGCTTTTTGTCGCCGAACTCGTCTGAGCCCTTTAGCTGCGCTTCATTCGTGCTTGCGGCGGCGAGCTCTTTAGCGTTTGAGCTCTCCATACGCTCCTGCATCGCGCGCTGTTCGGCTTCGATCTCCTCCTGTGATTTGAACTGGATCGAATGCAGCAAGCGGATGCTATCGGATTTGAGGCGCATTACAAGCTCCATAAAGAGATTGTAGCTCTCCTTTTTATACTCCGTAAGCGGGTCTTTGTGGTTGTAGCCGCGAAGTCCGATGCCTGCCTTTAGGATATCCATCTGATACAGATGCTCTCGCCAGTCGCGATCGACGATCTGCAGATAAAGCATCTTTTCGATACTTTTGCGCTGCTGCGGATCGATCGGCGCCATCTTGTTTTCATACGAAACAGCAAGCGCGCCGATGATCTTTTCTTTTAGCTCTTTGAAATCATCAACCTTCTCAAGCTCGCTGTTTTCGAGTACCTCGCCCGTTTCTTGAGCGATTTTGGCGACGATCGGGAATTTATCGACCTCTTTGATATTTACGCCGTCGAAAATTTCAAGCTCCTCAAGCACGCTAGAGATATATTCCTCGCGATTTTGGATGATTTTATCTTTCAGATCGTAGTCGGGGTCTAAAAGCTCGTTGCGATATTTATAGATCGTCTTGCGCTGCTCGTTTGCGACGTCGTCGTATTCTAGGATATTTTTACGCGCTTCAAAGTGCAAGCTCTCGACCTTTTTCTGTGCATTTTCTACGGCGCGCGAAACCATGCCTGATTCGATATGTTCGCCGTCTTTTAAACCCAAGCGATCCATGATATTTTTGATCTTGTCGCTGCCAAAAATTCTAAGCAGATTATCCTCCAAGCTTAAGAAAAACCTACTCTCGCCCGGATCACCTTGGCGCCCGCTTCGTCCGCGTAGCTGGTTATCAATGCGGCGGCTTTCGTGGCGCTCGGTACCTAAAATATACAGCCCGCCCAAAGCGCGCACTTCATCGTCTATGCGGATATCCACGCCGCGTCCCGCCATATTCGTAGCGATCGTTACGGCACCCTTTACGCCCGCGTCTTTGATGATCTGCGCTTCACGCTCGTGATTTTTGGCGTTTAGCACGGAGTGCGCGATATTTTCTTTGATTAAAAGCTCGTGCAGCTTCTCGCTCTTTTCAATCGACGCCGTGCCCACGAGCACGGGCTGTCCTTTGGAATTTAGCCGCTTGATCTCATTTATGACGGCATCAAATTTCTCGCGCTCGGTTTTGTAGATAAGATCGTTTTGATCCTTTCTGATGACCGGCACATTCGTAGGGATAGAGACCACTTCGAGTTTGTAAATTTGAGAAAATTCCGTTGCTTCCGTCTGTGCCGTACCCGTCATACCGGCGAGCTTTTCGTAAAGACGGAAGTAGTTTTGAAAGGTAATGTCGGCAAGGGTTTGGCTCTCCTCCTGGATTTGCACACCCTCTTTAGCTTCAAGAGCCTGATGGAGCCCTTCGCTGAATCTGCGCCCTTCGCTAAGACGACCCGTAAATTCATCCACGATTATGACCTGCCCGTCGCGCACGACGTAGTGCACGTCCTTTTCAAATAGACAATTTGCTTTAAGCGCTTGATCAAGGTAGTGGCTAAGCACTGCATTTTCGAGACTATAGAGATTATCGACGCCAAAAAGCTTCTCGGCTTTCGAAATTCCTGCCTCCGTGATCAAAACGGCGCGGTTTTTCTCATCTACGGTAAAATCACCCGTCGCCTTGCCTCTCGGATCGGCTGGCGCCTCGCCGCGGATCATTTGGCGAGCTACTTCATTTGCCTTGATGTAGCCATCTAGAGTGCGATTCGTAGGGCCAGAGATGATAAGTGGCGTTCGCGCTTCGTCGATCAAAATACTATCGACCTCGTCGACGATTACGAAATGATGCCCACGCTGCACCTTTTCATCCGCGCTAAATTTCATATTATCGCGCAGGTAGTCAAAGCCGAACTCGTTGTTTGTGCCATAAGTGATGTCGCACGCGTATGCAGCCTTGCGCTTGGCGTCATCGTATTCTCCGCCTACGATCACACCGGTGCTAAGCCCTAAAAATTCATATAGCTCGCCCATCTGCGCGGCATCGCGCTTGGCCAGGTAGTCGTTTACGGTCACGACATGCACACCCTTGCCCTCCATCGCATTTAGCACTACCGCCAAAGTCGCTACGAGGGTCTTTCCTTCGCCCGTTTTCATCTCGGCAATCGCGCCGTCGTTTAGCACCAAACCGCCTATCAGCTGAACGTCAAAGTGGCGCATATTTAGCACTCTTTTGCCCGCCTCTCGCACGATAGCAAACACTTCGTTAAGTACGTCGTCCGTGCTCTTTTCGCCCGCGCGAACTTGCGCTCTTAACGCTTCAAATTCCGCCTTAAGCGCCGCATCGTCCATCGCCGCGTAGTTTTCTTCAAGCGCACTGATCTGTGCTGCACGCTTGGCGTATTGTTTGACGATCCTATCGTTTTTAGTACCGAAAATCCCGTGGATGACCTTTTTAAACATCTCAAACCTTAGTTTTAAAATTTTAACCGCGCATATTAACATATTTTTAGTTTCTATTTAATTAAATCCTAGAAAAACGGCTATAATACGCGCAAATTTTCAAAAATAAAGGCAAAATTTATGAAAAAAACTCTTATTTCTTTAGCGGCGAGCTGCGTTTTTGTATTTGCGGGCGGGATAGAATTCGACACGCTGAGCGCAAATTTTTCGCAAACCGTGCAGAGCGACGACGCGAAAATCAGCTACGGCGGCGATTTTAGCGCTACGAAAGAGAACGCCGTATGGCATTATAAGACCCCTACGATAAAAAATATCTTTTTTAGCTTCACAAAGGTCGTCGTAATCGAGCCTGAACTCGAGCAAGCTATTATTACGAATATCAAAGAAACACCAAATTTAACCGCGATCCTAGCGAACGCAAAGCCAAATAAAAACGGCGTTTATGAGGCGAGCTTCGACGACGTGAAATATCTAATCGAGATGAAAGAAGGTCTGCCGAGTAAGATCAGCTACACCGATAAAATGGACAATAAGGTCGTCATAAATCTAAGCAATGTCCGCAAAAACGCGCCGGTAAACGAGGCGATCTTCAAGCCCGCAATCCCGAAAAACTACGACATTATCACGCAGTAGGCGCGCGTGAGGCTACTTTTCGTCTGCCACGGCAACATCTGCCGCTCGCCGATGGCGCAATCCGTGATGCAAAATTTGATCGATCAAAGCGGACTTAAAACGCGCGTGAGCGTAGATTCTGCGGCGACGCACACCGATGAGATCGGCTCGCCGCCCTACTACGAAACGCAGCGCGTGCTAAAAGAGCAAAAGGTGCCGCTCGTAGCGCATCGCGCCGTGCAGGTCACGCCCACAGACTACGAGCGCTACGATCTCATACTTTGCATGGACGATGAAAATATGCGCTCGCTGGGGCGAATTTTTCGCGGCAAGGATATGGCTAAGGTAAAATTTCTTTTGGAATTTGCAGGGGGAAATTTTGCAGACTGCGATGTGCTAAATTTTAAAGGCCCAGCAAAGCAAACCGGCTTAAATTTAAAAGACGCCGGTTCAAATTTAACCCATGCCGAACGCCTACAGATCGCAGATCCCTACTACACGCGCGATTTTGAGCGCTGCTACGCAGATATCAAGCGCGGCTGTGAGGGGCTCTTGCGATACATTAAAAATTCAGACGGAATTTGCTAAAATCCGCGATTAAATTTTAGCGCCATTAAAGAGGCGCGGCTTAAAGCGATAATTCAAGGAAAAATATGTTTAGGCTTTTGATCGTTCCGTATCTGATAATTGAGGCATTTACGACCTATTATTTCGTAAGCGCAAACGGATTTGCGGCGTATGCGGTGGAGATCGTCATAAGCGCGATTTTAGGCGGATACGTCGTAGCAAACCGCTCGTGGATGGGCTTTTTTAATCTAATGAAAATTTCGCCGAAAGAAATTTTAAGCGGCGTAGGCTTCGTCGTAGGTGGCGTTTTTCTCATTGCACCTGGCATTTTCGGCGATATTTTAGGCGTTTGCATAATTACCGCGTCGTTTTACTGCGTTACCAGCGACGTGCCTAAATTTAACGCTAGTAGTGAAAATTCCGAAAAAAGAGAGCGAAAATTTTGGCGACGCAGCCGCACAAGCGACGATGTAATCGACGTTGAGGTGATCGAAGAGAACGAAATCGAGATTCGAAAAAGCATAGGAGAGAAAAAATGAAAAATTTGATCATCGCTACTCGCGGCAGCATGCTTGCGCTGTGGCAGAGCGAGCACATCGCATCGCTGCTTAGCGCCCGCGGCATCCAAGCGCAGCTAAAAAGCATGAAAACCAAAGGCGATAAAATTTTAGACACGCCGCTTGCAAAGATCGGCGGCAAGGGGCTTTTTACGAAGGAGCTTGAGGAGAGCATGCTTCGCGGCGAAGCTCACATCGCCGTGCATAGTCTAAAGGACGTGCCCGTGGAGTTTCCGCAGGGGCTCGTGCTAGCTGCAATCTGCGCGCGTGAGGACGCGCGCGATGCGATGATCAGCGAAAAATACGCTAAATTTAACGAACTACCACACGGCGCAAAAGTCGGCACCACGAGCCTTCGCCGCAAGATGCAGCTGCTTAGCATGCGCCCCGATTTAGAGATAATCTCCTTGCGCGGCAACGTCCAAACTCGCTTGCGAAAGCTCAAAGAGGAGGAATTCGACGCGATCATCTTGGCGATGGCGGGCATCAACCGCTTAAATTTACGCGCCGAGGTAAAGCACGTAGCGCCCTTTGAGGTCTCGCAGATGATCCCTGCGATGGGACAAGGAGCGCTTGGCATCGAGGCAGTAAACGAGCCGCAAATACTGCGCGCGATAGAATTTTTAAAAGATGAACGCGCGATTATCGAAACGACCGTGGAGCGGGATTTCGTTAGGGTTTTGGAGGGCGGCTGCCAGGTGCCGATCGGCATCAACGCGCGCCTTGACGGCGAAAATATCCATATCAGCGCGATAGTGGGCCTACCCGACGGCAGCGAGAGCATCCGCCAAAGCATCGTCGCGCAAAAATCTCAATACCAAAGCGTAGGCACGGAGCTCGCGTGCGCTTTTATCGAAAAGGGCGCAAAGCAGCTTCTCGCGCGCGCCGAGGAGATGGCGAGCCTATAAAAGGCGAAATTTAATGGGTTTTAAAATTTACAAAA
>CAURFS010000137.1:0-5532 GCA_963523845.1 uncultured Campylobacter sp.
AGTAGCGCTCAACGTTAGTCGGTAAAATTTTTTCATAAATTTCATCCTTTACCTTTTGATTTGTCGTAAAATTTAGAAATTCGCTCGGCAAGTTTGCGCATATTTTCACCTCTTTGCCGCTTCGCGGATGGATGAAATAGAGCAAATAGGCATGGAGCAAAATCCTGCTAATTTTAGCGTTTTCGCTCTTAAATCCGTATAAATGATCGCCCAAAATGTGCCGATTTATCGAGCTTAAATGCACGCGGATCTGATGCGTGCGGCCCGTGAAGAGCTTTGCCGCGACGAGATTAAAGCTCTTTAGGTTTATCGGCGGCAAAATTTGGTTTTGAGCGGGATTTTTAAAATTTAAAAATTTATTCTCGGCGAGACGGGCGGTCTGAGTTCGATCCGCACTCATATCGGCGGATAAAATTTTGTCGGCGCCCGCATATGCGCTCATTTTGTCGGTTAAAATTTTATCTGCGTTGTCCGCGCGGCTGCTTGGAATTTTATCTACGCTTTGGATCGGAATTTTATCCACGCTCCGCATGCAATTATTTGAAATTTCGTCCGCGTTATCCGCGCCTGCGTAGTCGTTTAAAATTTCATCCATGCCCGCGTTCTTGCCCGCGCTTACGTTGGTAATCGAAATTTTATCTACGCCCGCAGTTAGGCCTACATTTAAAATTTTATTCCCGCGCGCGCTTACGTCGGTCGCTAAAATTTTACTCGTATCTGCATCCCTGCTAGCGTTTAAAATTTTATCTCCGCCCGCATACATAGCCGAAATTTTGCTCGTGCTCGTAGCTGCGTCTGAAATTTTATCAGCGACCGAAATTTTATCGACATCTAAAATTTTATCCGTAGCGCCCATTGAAATTTTATTCGCAGCCAGAATTTTACTTGCGCCTGCGTTCGCAGCCAAAATTTTATCGGCGGCTGAAATTTTATCCGCGCTTGCGCTCTTGCCCGCAGCCGCGCCATCGTCCGCGCCTAAAATTTCATCGCACTTCTGGGCGGAGTTTTGAAGCTCCGTTAGTTCCGCTCCGCTTAAAATTTCATAAAACGCGCTCTTTGCGCTGCGCCCGCCGGGCACAATCCCCATTTTTAGACGGTTTGATGGGTTGCGAGCGATCGGGCGCTCGATTACGCAGGGCTCTTTCAGCGGCAAGTCGATGAGCGCGAGGTATATCCGCCCCATGCTCTTATCGCTTAGCTGCGCCGAGAGCGCGGCATGCGCGGCGTTATTTTTAGCGACGAGCAGGGCGCCGCTGGTGAGCTTATCCAGGCGGTGCACGATGCCCGCGCGAAGCTCGCCGCCGAGCGTAGAAAGCAGATAGCCGCGAGACTTGAGCCAGTCCACGAGAGTGGGCTCTTTGACGCTTGCGGCGGGGTGGACGGTAAGGCCTGCGGGCTTATTTACCACGAGCAGATCATCGTCCTCGTATAAAATTTCAACGTCGAAGTTTAGCCTCTCCGCGCTTGTTTGCTGCGGCGCGGACGCGGGGTAGTCGATGTGCACGAGCTCGCCCGCAGCTAGCTTGTAGGCGGGCCTGCTCTGCACGGCTCCGTCCACTCTGACCGCTGCGGATTTGATTAGGCTTGATATTTGATTGCGCGAAATTCCAAGCTGCGAGCTTAAAAAAATGTCGAGCCTTTCGCTGCATTGTGCTATTAGATTATCCAAATTTATACCTTTTTTGGCTATTCTTACGTCAAAATTTTAATTAGGATTAAGCGTTGTTTAAAATTGACAAAAAGATTTTAGCATATTTTGATTTCATTCAACCTTTTTTGATCGTGCCGATAGTGGTTTTTTCATACGTTTTAATAAGCGAGGCAAACGACGTGCTGTCCTCGAAGCAGGTGGTTTATTTCGGCGTCGGATTTGCCGTTTTTTCTCTATTTTTTCTCTTTCCGATACGCAAATTTTTATATCTGATCCCGATATTTTATTGGATCAACATCATATTGCTGCTCAGCGTCGATTTTTTCGGCGTTAGCAAGCTAGGAGCGAGGCGCTGGCTGGAGATTCCTTTCGTGCATTTTACGCTGCAGCCCAGCGAGGTGATGAAGCCCGCGTTTATCCTGATGCTGATGTATCTGATACATAAAAATCCGCCGCCCAAAAACGGCTACGGGCTGAAGGATTTTTTGCGCCTTAGCTTCTACATACTTCTGCCTTTTGTTCTGATCGCGAAAGAGCCCGATCTAGGCACTGCCGCGATACTTTTTTTGACGGGATTTGCGATCCTTTTCATCATCGGCGTGGATAAAAAAATTTGGCTTACGCTGATCATCGTTTTTGTGGCCAGCTCGCCGATTTTGTACGAAAACATGCACGATTATCAAAAAAAGCGCATCGCCGATTTTATCAGCGAGGAGCCCAATTACCAGGTCAAGCAGGCGATCATCGCTATCGGAAACGGCGGCATCTACGGCAAGGATAGAGATGAAGCGACGCAGACGCACTTTAAATTCTTGCCGATTGCGACGAGCGATTTTATCTTCGCTTATACGATCGAGCGCTTCGGCTTCGTGGGGGCTGCCGCGCTGATCGCACTGTATGCGCTGCTGATACTGCATCTGCTTAGCCTAAACTACGATTTTAAAAGCGATTATCTGATACGGGTCTTTACGAGCGCGCTTGCCTCGCTCATCTTCATCTATGCGGGGGTGAATATCTCGATGGTGGTGGGCTTCGCGCCCGTCGTGGGCGTGCCGCTGCCGTTTTTCAGCTACGGCGGCAGCAGCTTCATCACCTTTATGATCCTCTTTGGAATTTTGCAAAATTTGCTGACGTTTAGGATGAAGGATAACTACAAAACCTACAAGATCAGGATGTAAATTTAGCCCGCACGGATAAATTTTGAAATTCTACAAAATCGCGCGAGTTTATTTTGAGCTTCGGCGGTGAAATTTGAAGTAGGCGCTAAATTTTAAAGCTCGCTACAAAATCACGCCGATGCCGAGCGTAAAAACCACCGCGAAAAAGGCGTATGTAAAGGCAAATTCCAAAGTTTGCGAATTAAAAAATCCGTAGTATAAAACGCTCGTGAAAAATCCGCCCACGAAGGCTATGGCAAAGATCCCGATCCGCGCTGCGACGGGTCTTGCGCCGCAAAATTTGTATAGGTAAAAAACCCCACAGAAGCTGATCGCAAACCAGATCATCGCAGGCACCGGTCCGCTTATGCCTATCATGCCGAAAAGATTGGCTAAATTTAAAAGCAGTAAAAATATCACCGCAAGCGCGATGAGCGCGGATTTGATCATCTATCGTGCCTTGCGCCATCCGCAAAATTTTCACCGCCCTGATTGAAATTTTGCGCGGAATTTTTGCTCTCGCCGCCTTCGCCCGCGCCGCCGTTTGAAATTTTAAAATTTCCGTCGGAAATTTCATCGGCGCCGCTCGCAGAATTTTCACCGAGATCGCCACTGGAGTTTAAAATTTCATCCGCCGCAGCGTCTTTGCTTTGCGGCTCCCGCGCCTCTTTTGCGCCGCCGAAATCCGCGTCTTTTAAATTTGCGCTCTCATCTAAATTTCTAGAGCCTTCGTTCGCAGAATTTTTATAAATTTTATTTGAAAATCTTTTGTGCCTGATCTGTAGATAAAAGACGAAGGCGACGAACGCTACCGCCGTGATCGCGATGTAGTAGCGGTTTTCGAAGAGTAGCACGCCCTCCACTAGCCCCGAAAACAGCGCCAGCAGCGAGGCAGTAAGAAACGGAAAGCGCACAAGCTCTTTTTCGCCGATCGCTAAGGCGATGAGCGCGACGCCGAATATCGTGGCGTTTAGCAGCGCGCCTAGGACTTTGATCTCGGCAAAAAGGCTCGGATTGACGCGCGAAGTGACATAAAGCGCGAGCGCGACGGCTGCGAAAAGTAGGATCAAAAATACGATTTTTTTCATTTTGGACCTTTTAAAATTTATCTTTAATTTACGATTCAGCCGCACCTTTAATGCACATAGAGCGCAGGCATCGGTGCGTTGCAACTGTTGTGTTCGCAGCATTACGTAAATATTATTGCGCGTCCTGCGGACATAGAGCGAAATTTCAGGACGCCACTGCGCCGTTAAGCGTGGCTTGAGCGATACACATACTCATAACTTAAACGCAATCCTAATTGCGCGGACGCGGTTTGAAACACGACTTGTGTTAGCGCGACCAAATCGCTATTTTCGCGCGACTTAAATGCGATTTTGTCGGTAAATTTTACTGTCAGCCGCACTCTGCTGCGTAGAGCAGCGCCAAGTCCGTGCTTTAAAATTTTATGCCGAGCCGCGTTAAAATCCGCGCCTAAGCTGTATATATCCCTAGCTCGTGGCGCCGCAAGACGCTCCGTAAAATTTATCGCCCGTAGTAAATATTTGGCATGCGAGCGGAATTTTGCATGCAAACGCCGCACGTTTTACTTTAAATTTAGCGCGGCGGGCTTTAAAATTTTAAATTTACCGCCTCCGCACTCTGTTTATCGCAAGATCTGTGCCGCTCGCCAAACTTATATCCGCGAAGCAAATCTCGCGCCGAAATAAAATTTCATCTAGCTCGCAAAATACGCGGCGCATAAAATTTTATCACTTGTTTTTCTGAAAGTACGCATCCACGCCGTTTGCGATGCCTTGGGCGATGCGGTCTTGATAGGCGCTTTTGCCTAAATTTTTACCCTCCTGCGGGTGCGTGATGTAGCCCATCTCCACGAGCACCGCGGGCATCGTAGCGCCCACCAGCACCCAAAACGGCGCCTCGCGCACGCCTCCGTCTCTGCTTGAGAAGCTCTTTTTGACCGAGCTTAGCATATAGCTTTGAATATCGATGGCAAGCTTGTTTGAGGATATTATCTTCTCGCGATTTAAGAAATTTAAAAAGGTCTGCTTTGAAAAGGTATTCATATCCTCCAAATCGCCCCTATTTTCGAGCGCGGCGGCGTTTTTACTGCGTTCGCTTCTAGCCGGGCTTAAGAAAAAGGTCTCCACACCGCTCATTTTAAGTGCTGAGCTAGCGTTAGGAGCGGCGTTTGCGTGGATCGAAATAAACATATCAGCATTTCTTTTAGCGGCGAAAGCGGTGCGCGACCTTAAATTTATAAACACGTCGGTGCTGCGCGTATAAAGCACCTTGTATCCGCGCTTGGTAAGCAGCGCACCGAGCTTTTTGGATGTGGCTAGCACGACATTTTTTTCCTTTAGCCCGTTTCCGACCGCGCCAGAATCGCTGCCGCCGTGACCGGGGTCGATTACGATGAGCTTGCCCTTAGCGGATTTGTAAATTTTACCGGCGGCTACGGACGCGGTTTTGGCGCCTTGAGATTCATCTATCGTGCTGATTTGCGGCTCGCTATCTTGCTCTCGTCCGCGCTTGCGCCCTGATTTTTGATCCTTGTTTTTTTCTGCTCGCGCAGATTTTGTGGCTTTTAAGCCTTCAGCCGTACTTAAAATCATCATATTGCCGCTAATTTCAACGTTTGCGTTGAATTCTTTCGGATTACTAAGTACGATGCGTACGGTCTTGTCGTTGTATTGCGAGACGCGCACATCGCTAACGAAG
>CAURFS010000138.1:0-5412 GCA_963523845.1 uncultured Campylobacter sp.
CGCGATGTGTGTTTACAGGGGAAGAGATGCTAAAAATCGATATGCTAAATTTTCTTCGCTCGGGCGAGTTTGCTGATGTAAAAAGCGGATTGAGCTGCGCGCAGATCGTCGCGATGTTCGGCCCTGCGGACGCGAGCTTTAAGAGCGCTGGAGCTGAAATTTTAAGATACGGCGCCTTTGAGTTTCACTTTTTTCGGAGCGAAATTTTTATGATTTTTTCGGATCATTTCAGAAGCAAGCCTTTGGATTTCGGCGGCGGCAGGGCGGGGCAAATCGAAATAGAGCCTTGGATATTATCGGGCTGTCCTGCTCCCATCGATCTTGCGGCGGCAAAAGACGCTTTAAATCGTGAGCGGATCGAGTATCGCGAGCGCGCAACGGATGAGGGTTTGAAGCTAGACTTAAGCAGCGGCGTTACGCTTGCGTTTGAAAGCTTGAGCGGGTTGGGCGAGCCCCGCGGCTACGAGCTTGCCGCATTTTGGATAAAATTTTAACCGGAAAAGCTTGTGCAAGATCTAGAGAGGTAATAAAGCAAAATTTAGCGAGTAAAAAATAAGCGGCTGCTTGGATAAAATTTGACCGAAAATAGCAAAATTGTGCGCATGAAATTTAAAGAGTAAGGATTTAGGCGAAATTTTAACGCAAAGCCCGCGATTACCCATAAATCGGCATTATGAGCACTTGTGCATCTATGTCGCAAGCCTTGTTTATTCGCGCTGTATGTTTTGCTCATCTATCTCACAAGCGTCTTACTGGGTTCATTCTGCGCTAGCTCGAGATATTTTTTAAAATTTCAAAGCAGGATTTGATCAAAATTTAATAAAACTCGCCAAAGGCAATCGATCCGGAGGCTAAAAGATCTGCAAATAGATCCAAAATTATACGCACTTGATAAAATTTTTTACAATACTATTAATATTATTTTATAAAAACTATTGACTTATTTAACCCTCTTTTGATAAACTATCGCATCAATTTTACCGCAAAGGAAACACAGATGGATCAAAATTCCCTCCTATATAAGGTGCTTAATTGCCTGTCCAATTCGCAAAGCATATTTGTAAATTGCATAAGGTTTGCAATTTTCGTCGTCATGATCTGGATAGGCGGCCTAAAAGTCGTGCAGTATGAGGCGGACGGCATCGTGCCCTTCGTCACGAACAGCCCGTTTTTCAGCTATCTGATGAAAAATAAAGACGTGGTCGATAACGGCAAGGGCAAAATGGTCGCGGAGTATAATCTGCACAAAAACCCCGAAGGCTTAGTCGTGCCGGATAATATCAAATGGCATAAATCAAACGGCACCTACACGGCTTCTTACATTATCGGCGCGACGATTTGCTCGATCGGCATCTTGATGCTGCTTGGCATATGGTTCCCAAAAATTGGCGTCGTAGGCGGACTTTTGACCTTCGGTATGGCTATCGTTACGCTATCGTTTTTGATAACGACGCCCGAAACCTGGGTGCCGAATTTGGGCAATCCCGCCCTCGGCATAACAGAGAGCCCGAACCACGGCTTCCCGTATCTCTCGGGCGCGGGCAGGCTGGTGATAAAAGATCTGATAATGATGTGCGGCGGTTTGATAGCGGCTGCGGATGCGGCTAAAAGGTGGCTGCAAAGTCTTTCGAAGTAAATTATAAAGCTAAAATTCTACCTCGCGGCGGGCGCAGGGCTAAATTTTACCGCCGCGAGCGCTAAATTTAACGCTCCGGCAGTTTTGTTTATAAGCTAAAATACGCAGCATTAAATTTCGCCGTTGCGCTTCGCAATGCGCTAATCTGCGGTCTAATTTTCTTTGAAGCAAAAGAGCTTAATTGTGGCCGCCTCTCTAAATTCTCCGATTTGCTCCTCGCGGCGTCTTAATTGAGCGCGATGTAGCCCGTGCTTTTATGCGACAATGTAAAATTTTGTAATAAATATAGATTTAAAAGCCGTGCTCGCATAAATTTTGCAGTCAAATTCGGTGCCGACGGATGCGCTGAAATCTGCACCGATAGGCGCGGATAGGCGCAGGTAGGAGTTCTGCATTTTGGAGATTAAATGCCCTCTCGGTCAAAGCCGGTCGAGCTGTTTTTGAGAGTCACATATCGATAGGCGCTTGTAAAAAATTTCAAAGCAGGAGGCAATGCATGATTGGGTATTGCTCTGCACAGATATTGAAGGGCACGATCAAAGCGGCGAATTTAGAGAGCTAATTCTATTTTTTATTATAAAATTTAGCCCAAATTTAGGGCTAAATTTCATGCGCTTCTTAATTTTTCTCGGCTATTTTTTTCTCGATAAGTTTTAAAATTTCATCCGTGCTTACGCTCTGCCGCTTTAGGCCTGCGCGAGTGATAAACTCGACGCTTCCTTCCGCTAAGGCTTTGCCAACGAGCACCGCATACGGAAAGCCCATCAGCTCGAAGTCGTTCATCTTCACGCCGAAACGCTCCGCGCGATCGTCTAGTAGCACGCGAATTCCGCACTCGCGGCATTGCTCGTATAGCTGCGAGGCAAATTCTACCGCAGTCGCGTCTTTGTGATTTGAAATGATGATCTCAAGCTCGAAAGGCGCCAGCTCGCGCGGCCATACGCAGCCTCGCTCGTCGTGGCTGCTTTCGATCGCCACAGCGATAAGGCGGCTTGCGCCGATGCCGTAGCAGCCCATGTAAAACGCACGAGCCTTGCCGTTTGCGTCCAAAAATCGCGCCCCCATCGGCTCTGAATAGCGCGTGCCGAGCTGAAAGATATGGCCCACCTCGATGCCTTTTGTGATGCCAAGCTCGCCGCCGCAGCACGGACATGCATCGCCCGCGCACACGGCAGCGAGATCCGCAAAGCGCGATTCGTTAAAATTTATTACGCTTGCGCCCACGTAGTGGTAATCCCGCTCGTTCGCGCCCGCGATCATCTCGCGCGCTCCTTTTAGCTCGGCATCGATATAAAATTTAGCTCCCTCGCCGAGCCCGAAAGGTCCGCAAAAGCCCGCTGTAAAGCCAGCTCGCGCGATCTCCTCCTCGCTGGCATCGACTAGCTCCAGCGCGCCGCAGGCGTTTTGCGCCTTGGTCTCTTGCAGCTCGTCGCAGCCGCGGATAAAAAACGCTACGATCTCGCTGCGATCCTCGTATAGCGCTTTTTTGATCACCGCTTTGATGGTGTAGAATTTATCCACTTTGAAAAATTCCGCCACCGCGTCGATCGTTTTCATAGCGGGGGTTTTAAATTTCATCATGCCGTCGGTCTCGGGCGCGGCGGCGTTCGTGGTTTTTGGCGCACGGCGCGCAGCCTCGATGTTTGCGGCATACTCGCAGCGCTTGCATATGACGATATCGTCCTCGCCGTTATCCGCTAGCACCATAAACTCCTTGCTGCCGCTGCCGCCGATCGCGCCGCTGTCCGCATCGACCGCGCGGAAATTTAACCCCAGTCGCGTAAAGATCCGCGAGTACGCCTGTCTCATCACCTCAAACTCACGCTTCATATCCGCAGCGTCTGCGTGGAAGCTATAGGCATCCTTCATCGTAAATTCGCGTCCGCGCAGAAGCCCGAAGCGAGGGCGGGCCTCGTCGCGGAATTTCGTATTGATCTGATAGATATTTAGCGGCAGCTGCTTGTAGCTCGTGATCTTATCCGCTACCATCAGAACCGCCGCTTCCTCGTTGGTAGGGCTTAGCACGAAGTCATTATCCTTGCGGTCTTTGAAGCGCAGCAGCTCCTTGCCGTATTTGGCGTAGCGACCACTTTTTTTCCACGCATCCGCAGACGTCACGACGCTAAAAGAGACCTCCTGCGCGCCCGCAGCGTCCATCTCCTGCCTAATGACGGCGCAGATCCGCTCTAGTACTATCTTTCCTAGCGGCAAAAAATTATAAAGCCCGCTGCCTAGCTGCTCGATAAATCCCGCGCGGATCAAAAGCGCGTGGCTAGGTAATACCGCGTCTCTGGGGGCCTCTTTTAGGCTCGGAGCGAAAAGCTTGCTAAATTTCATTCTGTCTGTCCTTTTTCTCGTTTTCTTGATTTAAAAATTTTTCGTAGTTTTCTTGCAGTTCAAAAATTTCGACCAGCGCGTTTACCGTGCCGCCCTCATCGTCCGCGTCGCCGAGGTTTTTTAAATTTACCGTCGGAGCGTGCAGAAACGCTTTAAAAACCTGATGGATCAGTTTGCGCGCCTCCTCTGCATCGCTGTGCTTTAGATAGCCTTTTTTAAGTGCTTTGGCTAACTCTAGCTCGGCTACTTGCTTCGCGCTTTGACGCAAAGCCTTGATGATCGGCGTGGATGCCGCCGCTCTGAGCCATTTGAAAAACTCGTTCGTGCATTTTGCCACGATCGAATAGGCGATCTGCGCCTGCTCCTCGCGAAGTAGCAAATTTTTCTTTACGATCTCCTCCAGATCATCGACGCTATAAACCTCGACGTCCTCGCTCTGACTAAGCTCCACGTCGCGCGGCACGGCTATATCGAAAAAATATCGTTTAAAGCTTTTGGGCTCAAGTAAGTTATCGGTAATGATCGGCTCTTGCGAGCCCGTAGCGCTGAAAAATAGACTATTTAGGTTTAGATATTTTTTGAGATTATCAAGGCTATCGATTTTGATGCGGGATTGTACCTGCGCGGAGGAATTTGCGCAGGCGGTGGAATTTTTATCGTCCTTGGGATTTTCGCCTGCTATGCGAGATTCATTGCTGTCTGTAAAAGTCTCTTTATTAAAATTTACGCCGTCTTTGGAATTTTGTTTTTGCGCGGGATTTTCGCCCGCGAAATTCGCGACATTTCCGGAATTTAAGCCGTCTGAATTTTTTTCTGCACCGGGATTTTCATCCGCGCAATTTTTCGCATCCAAGGAATTCTCGCCAAGCAACGAGGCGGCCAGCCTCTGCGCACCAGCTAAATTTCGATTTAAAATCGTAATGTTCGCGCCGCTTGCGAGCAGGTGTTTGCACGCTAGCTCGCTCATCTCTCCCGCGCCCACTACCACGGCGTCCGCGCCCTGCAAGGAGCCCAGTCTATCCTTTGCCATCGTCACGGCGACGCTTGAGACCGAGATCGGGTTTTTTGAAATTTCGGTTTGATTGCGGATACGCGCCGCGCACTTTAGCGCTTCATCTATGGCTTTTGCGATTTGAGCGCCGGCGCGAGCGTTTTGCATTGCGAATTTATAGGCGTCTTTGAGCTGGCCTACGATCTGTGTTTCGCCCACTACGAGGCTATCAAGAGATGCAGCGACGGCAAAAAGGTGGTGTATCGCGCCGCGATCCTCATATATATCGGCTAGGTTTTGCAGCTCTTCAAAGCTCACGCCGCTAATGCGCGAAAGTGCTAAAAGCACGAATTTTTGCGCTTCTTCAAAGTCGCTTACGACGGTAAAAATTTCAACGCGGTTGCAGGTGCTAAGCACCATGCACTCGTTGATGTTTTGGCTGGAGCTA
>CAURFS010000139.1:0-5387 GCA_963523845.1 uncultured Campylobacter sp.
GCCGATACTCTCAGGCGAGCTAAGCTGCTCCGAAGTGCCGCACATAACCTACGCGCCGATACTTTTTAGCATGATAGCGCTAGGTAGGACCTGGGAGGCGAAAACCCTGCTACCCAAGGCCGCGGCGACGATCGAGTCAAATCCTCGCGTCATAAATCAGATCGCGCCGCTAATCGAGATCGCCGTTAGGCTGGATGAGCGCGAGACGGCGCTAAGCTTAGCTCGCAAACACTCGCACGCCATACTCGATAGCAACGACGATCTAAACGACCTACGATTTTTCATCGCAGTTAGCGCGTTCGGCGATGAGGGCGACTACAAAATGGCTTTGGAATTGGCGGGCAAATTTGACTCTAGAAATCAAAACTTTTACTACGCCGATTATCTAAGTAAATTTTACAAGGAATTTGGGGGTTGAAATTTTATAATTTAAAAATCTCGCGCACTTTGCCTGAGAAGCAGAGCGCTATTTCTCAAGCACGTACGGCGCGATAGTTTAAAATTTGCAGCTCGATACTACTTCGCGCTCGCAACGGCAAGCGCGATAAAATTTGCGCCGAACGGACGCGGGCAGCTCGTGCGGTAAATTTTATACCGCTTACTCGCGCACGGCGGCAGCCGGTCATCAAGATATGCGACGCAACACGCATATGTCATAAATCTTAAATTTTATTTGGTGGGATGAGAACAAAAACGCCACAGCAGCCCACATCATCCGCTAAACCGCGCGGACGGAAGCGAATATCTGCGGCGGCAGGATGTGCGTTCTAAATTTAGCCGCCTTGGTCGACGTAAAATCTAAATTTAAACCCGGCCTAGCGCTGATCTCGCAGTGAAAACACGCACAAATCGCAGCGTATCTCATGCTACTACTCAATTTAGCGGCAAATTTAATAGTGGTTTTAAAAGCGCGGTACGACGAAATTTTAAAGTAAAATTTCGAATAGAATTTAAAATTTAGGAATTCAAATAAAGCTTTAAAATTCCAAGAGAATTTCACTCTCTGGAATTTTAAAGCTTTAGCGTTAGCATGTAGAAAAATTCAAAGCAGTGATTAAACCAGAAAAACATTAAGACTGTTATACTTTGACTCTAAACATTGCCTATACATTTTTTCACAAACTCAAAACCAAGTGGCGTAAGCGTTGTTTTATTATATCCGATCGGTATAGTACCGGTACCTATTAAAACTTGGCTAGGGATGTCTGATTGTGTTATTAATCCTAATCTCATAAGAGAGCTTATGTTGAAAACAAAGCGATCTTCATCTATATCTAAATGTTTTAAAATTTCATTTTTTACGACTACTGCTTTAAGAACTCTGTCTAAGCTAGGGTATTCTCTTTTATTGATTATAACTTCATAGTAAAATTTTAATATTTTTGCTTGCACAGGAGTTATCTCTTTTAATATATTCATAAAAATCAAATTATCTTTATCTTCATTATTGCTTACAGAATCCACAATAAGTTTTGCCCACATACTTTGCAATGTTTCGTCTTCTTCTAAAATAGCATGCTGTTCAATAACTGCAAGTTCTTTTAGACCTATATTAGTAAGTTGCTCCTTTGTAAAATTTAAACTCTTTGCTTCTTCTTGTATTTTCTTAGCAAGTTTTAGTTGATTTATTTTTCTTCTTGCTTTTATCTCATCCGCAACAATTCCAAGAGATTCAGTTATCGGGCCAAAAATATCACCTAAAACGCTTGTTAATGCCTGCGTTGGCTCTTTGCCGGCAGAGAGCTTCACACCATCTTTTGATAATTCAACTTCCAAATCTTTACTCATAATAATCCTTTAATATTTTATACACATATTATATCGAAAGTAGTTGAAAAATATTTTCTCCTTCGCCTCAAAAAACCTTTAAGCCGCGAACCTTACCTCGAGTTTCACCGTTTATTCTCATCTCTTTTTCCGGACTTAACATTTATCTCGCTATAAAACACGCGCGACGACGTATCTAGCATTGTCACTTAGATTTATCGGTAAATTTAATAGCAAAATTTAAAGCGTGGCGCGATAAAATTTTAAAACAAAATTTCAAGTAGATTTTTAAATGCAAAATTTCAAGCGGAATCTTAAATTTAGAATTTCAAATAAATTTTAAAATTCCAAGAGAATTTCATCCCTTGGAATTTTAAATTTAATGCTTGGCCAGGTAGTTCGTATCGTAGTTGTTACTCAAGAAATCGGGGTTGTTCATCATCATCAGGTGAAAATCGCGCGTCGATTTTATGCCACCGATGATGAGCTCGTCTAGCGCGACTTTCATCTTTGCGATCGCACGCGTGCGGTCCTTGTCGTAGACGATGAGCTTGCCGATCATGCTGTCGTAGTAAGGCGGCACCGAATAGCCCTCATAGACATGGCTGTCCATACGCACGTTTCTGCCGCCCGGAGCGACGTATTTTGTGATTTTGCCCGGGTTTGGCATAAAACTTTTGGAGTCCTCGGCGGTGATACGGCACTCAAGCGCGTGTCCGCTAAATTTTATCTCGCTTTGAGGCAGCAGCTTCTCGCCCTGCGCGATACGGATCATCCACTCGATCAGATCGAGCCCGCTTCGCATCTCGCTTACGGTGTGTTCGACCTGCAAGCGAGTATTCATCTCGATGAAATAGAATTTCTTGTCCTTGCTATCGTATAAAAACTCAAACGTTCCCGCGCTTGCGTATCCGATCGCCTTAGCGGCGCGAACCGCCGTTTCATGCAGGCTTTTTCGCGTCTGCTCATCCAAGATTACGGCCGGGCTCTCTTCGATTAGCTTTTGGTGGCGGCGCTGCATCGAGCAGTCGCGCTCGCCGATATGCAGGACGTTGCCGTGGCTGTCGCCGATGATCTGAACCTCGATGTGGCGCGGGTTTGTGATATATTTTTCCATATACATCGTGCCGTCGCCGAATGCACTCATCGCTTCGCTCTCTGCCGACCAAAAGAGCTTTTCGATATCCTCTTCACGCTCAACCACGCGCATTCCGCGCCCGCCGCCGCCGGCTGCGGCTTTAATGATGACCGGATAGCCGATTTCGGCGGCTAGCTTGCGTGCCTCTTCGACGCTTGCGATCGCGCCATCGCTGCCAGGCACCACGGGGATGCCCGCGCGCATCATTACTTGCTTAGCCTTGCTCTTATCGCTCATTAAAGTCATTGCCTCGACGCTCGGACCGATAAATTTAATGCCGTGCTTAGCGCAAATTTCGACGAAATTTTGACTTTCGCTCAAAAAGCCGTATCCCGGAAATATCGCGTCAGCTTCGGTTAGCTCGCAGGCTGTGATGATCGCGGGGATATTTAGGTAACTATCGCTACTGCGCGGTCCGCCTATACAGACCGACGCGTCGGCGTATTTCACGTAAAGCGCGTCCTGATCGGCGGTGGAGTGCACGACGATGGCTTGCTTGCCCATCTCTTGGATCGTGCGAAGCGCTCTAAGCGCTATCTCGCCGCGATTTGCGATTAGAATTTTCTTAAGCTCCCTCATAGCTTCTCGACCTCAAACAGCGCCATAGCGTATTCGACGGGCTGTCCATCCTCGACGAGGGCTTTTTTTATGCGGCAGTCGAATTCCGCCTCAATCTCGTTCATAATCTTCATTGCTTCTATTATGCCGATCGTATCACCCTTATGCACGACCTGGCCTACGCTTACGAACTCTGCCGCACCGGGACTTGGCGCTTTATAAAAAGTACCCACCATCGGGCTATCGATCGTATCCATCGCGCCTTTTGAGGCGGGCTTATCGCCCACGAGCACGTTTACCGCAGGCGCAGCAAGCTGCGGAGCGGGTGTCGGTGCGGCGAGCTGAGGCGTGCTCCCACCGCATGGGCCATATTTTTTTATCTCGATCTCAAAATCTTTATCTTTAATTTTTAGCTCGTTAATGCCCTGCTTTTCGCCGAAAAAATCCATTAACTCTTTGATTTCTGCTTTTGTCATAAATTTCTCCTGAAAAAATTTGCGAAATTTTAGCTAAATTTTTATAATTGTTTCTTTAAATGGATTTTTGCGGGACTTTTAAGAAGTGCAAAGCGAAATTTACGACAGAATTTGCGGACTGATTTTAAGGATTTACGGAGCGAGATTTGTTTCGCCCATTTTAAGCTCGAACTTCGCAAGCGAAACACGAAATTTTGCCGTAAGAGCGCGAAATGATTTTGAATTCTTTAAAATTTATACTTAATTTTACGACTAGAATTCTACGCTTTAAACGTTAAATTCCGCGCTTTGCTTTAAAATCTCGCCTCCGAGCTCATATTAAAACCCCGCGCCGAAATTCTATCCACGCGAAGCCCTATGTGTTAATGTGTCGCAAAAAAGCTCTGAATTTTCGCTTTATCGCTCGTTTTGCTAAGAGCCAGCATCAGCAGCACGCGCGCCTTTTGCGGATTTAGATTATCTGCGGTTAAAAAGCCGAGCTTAGCGTCGTCTACCTCCGAGCTAACGCTAGTTGAGCCGCTGCCCGTGCGGCTTGAGCGTACGACGATCACGCCCGCTTCGCTAGCCTTTGCGAGCGCGGCCTGTAGATCCGGATATAAATTTCCATTGCCTACGCCCGCTACGATAATGCCCTTAGCGCCCTTTTGCACGGCAGTCTCTACGAAATCGCCCACGTCTTGCGGATGTGCGTAGATAATATCGACTCGCGGCAAGGATTTGAAATCCTTGATATTAAACTCGCTTGCGACGGTGTGTTTGCGAAGCGGCGCCATATAGAAATTTACGACGCCATAATTTACGGTGCCGATTTTGCCGGAATTCGGGGAAGCGAAAGTAGCAACATTGGTGGTATTTGTTTTCGTAACCTCGCGCGCAGCATGAATCTCGTCGTTCATCACTACAAGAGCGCCCTTTTCGCGAGCGTTTTTATCTGCCGCAACGCTTACGGCGTTAAAGATATTTAAAGGGCCGTCCGCACTCATAGAATCAGCGTTTCGCATCGCGCCCACCAAAACGATCGGTTTTTTGGATTTTACTACCAGGCTTAAAAAATACGCCGTCTCCTCCATCGTATCGGTTCCATGCACGATGACGACGCCGTCTACGTCGTTTTTGGTAAGCAGCTCGCTTACGCGGTTTGCAAGCTTGAGCCAAATTTCATCATTCATCTCCTGCGAGCCGATATTTGAAATTTGCTCGCTTTTAATCGTAGCTAAATCCCCCAGCTGCGGTACTGCCGCTAAGATATCTTCTACGCCCTTTGAACCTGCGGTATAGTTGCCCTCCGTAGCGCTTGCGCTGCTTCCCGCGATCGTACCGCCGGTAGCTAAAATATAAATATTTGGCTTCGCAGCAGCCAAAGATGACGCGATAAAAAACGTAATAAACGCAAATTTCTTGAGTAGTCCCATAGTTGCTCCTTAAAAAGTGATAAAATTTTTATAATT
>CAURFS010000140.1:0-5383 GCA_963523845.1 uncultured Campylobacter sp.
TTAAAATTCCGCGCCGCGCAAATACATCTTTAAAATTCTACGCCGTATTTTCGCAGCATTAATTTTACGTCGCCAAATCTCGCACTGCCAAAACAGCTCCTTTAAATTCTTTAATTACGAACTTAAACTAAAAGCATAGTCGAAGCTCCATTGGTAGAATTTCGCGCCCATTTTGTGGTTTTATGCACCGTAAAATGGAGCTGCTTGACAAAATCCCGCGTTTAGCTAGGCGCATAATTTAGCCGCTTGGCTCTTGCTCGGAAGCTCAGCCCTGCTGAATTTTAAAGCTTTGCAGCACAACTAAGATTTTTTATCGTTCTCAATTCTCGGCGCAGCTTGCACTTGCCTCGTATTACATAAACCCAAGCCCAAGGTGCGTTAAAGTCCTGCAGACGGTGCACCAAGCATCCTCGGAGGCAGGCATACGACTTTTATACGGGACGACGCAGACGGCTCATTTAATGCGCCTAGATGCAAAACGCGGGCAGACGCATCAAATCAAGCGCACAGCCCGCAAATTTCATCTTTAAGCTTACAAGCCGTAGATTAAAATTTGCGGCTTTGTAGTACCGCCTCCGCCTCTGAAGTATCTTTTAAAATCTGCTCTTTAAGCTGCGCTAGATCGCTAAATTTGCGATTTTCACGTAGGAACTCTATAAATTTCACGCAAGCAAATTTCGCGCCGCTGTTTTTGTCCGCAGCCTCCAAATTTTTATTTTCGGCGTCCAAGCTCTCGCTCGCCGCAAAATTTTGCATAGGAATTTTAGCCGAATTACGAGCCGAAATTTCATCTAAATTTTGCGCAAAATGTGCGGCTTGCCCCTCGCAGCACGGCGCGCGATCTTGTGCGGAATTTAAACCTGCCTCGAAGCCCGCAAAGTTCTCTAAAATGTGTGTTTCAATCGCAAAAGCCCCATCGGTGCTGAGCCTGTGCCCCAAGAAGCTCACGCTTGCAAATTCCTTGCTTCCGGCGCGCGCCAGGGTCGCATACACGCCGCTTTTTGGCATAAAATAGCCGCTCGCATCAAGATTTAGCGTCGCTACGAACTCCCGCGCCCCGCGCCCCTGGCCGCGCACGATCCGCCCGCAGATCTCGTAATCTCGCCCTAAAAGCTCCGCCGCCTCTTCGCACCGTCCGCGCGATAAAAGCTCCTTGATCCTACTTGAATGCACGCCACCGCCGCTTAAGCAAAACTCGCCTATGACGCAGGTTTGCCCGCGAAATTCGCGCCTTAAAAATTCTACGTCCCACGCCCGATCACGCCCAAATCTAAAGTCCTCGCCGACGACGATTTTTTGTAGATTTATGAAATTTTGCCTTAAAAGTGCGATAAATTCGCCTCCGCTAAGGCTTTTGATAGCGCGTAGATCGCAATAAAAAATCTTTTTGTCCGTAAATGCCTGCCGTGACGCAAAAGGGGTTAGCTTCGTGCCACCACCTGCTAGGATTACGATTATTGCGCCGTGCTCACCTAGACGCTCAAATAATTTTTGATGTCCAAGGTGCATGCCGTCGAAGTTACCGATCGCTACGGCGCGAACCTCCTCGCGGGCGGCGTTTTGCGGTGAGGCAAAAATTTCGCCTCGTGCGAACTGCTCGCTTAGGCGCGCACGCAGCACTTCCGCACAAGCAGGAAGCGCGCTTTGAGCTTGCACGTCTACGTCATTGCTGCAAGCGTCGTTATAAGCCGTTTTACTGCCAAAAGTCGTTTCATTGCTGCAAGAGGTGTCGGTGTCTGCTTCATCTGCGCGGTGCGCATCGCCGGTGTTATTTTTGCGTAGCTCTTGCTTCGGGTGTTCGATACTTTTAGATGAATTTTCCCCATTACTTGTGAAATTCTGTTCCGTAAAATTTTTCAAGCTGGAATTCTGCGCTACGAAATTTCGCTCTTTAAAATTCCGTAGCGAAGCCTCTGTATGGTCTTTACATGATTTTTGATTAGCCATTACTTTTGCTTCGTCCAGATAATTTTTTTGGTGTCGTAACCGCTATGCTTCGCCTTTTTGAGATATAGGATGCGGATCGGCTCGGGCAGGGTTTTGGTGCGCGAGAGGATGTAAAGCTCGCTCGTATCGGCGCCGAAGATCAGGGCGTAGCGATAGTCGCCGTCCACCTGCGCCACGCGGTAGAGGGAGTCGGAAATTAGGCCTTTTTGATAGAGCAGGCCTACGTTTTTATCACCCGCAAACTCCAGCACATGCTGCTCGTTTTCGATTTTGCCCGAGCTTGTTTTGGCGGTTTTTAGAAGATTGATCGTGGAGTTTTTATCGATGAAGCACTCGTACGCGGTGTTTTGCAGATCGCCGCCGCCCTTCATACGAGCGATCTCATACCAGCCGCCGCTAAATTTAGCGATGTCGAAGTTTTTTACGATCGGTGCTTTCGGGCTCAGACTTTTGGCGCATGAGCTCAGAAAAACGGCGCCTAGCACCAAAATAATCAAATTTTTAAATTTCATAGTTCGTCCTTTTTAGAAGATAGAAAAATTCCCTATTTCCCTCTTTGCCCGTGATTTTGCAGGCGCCAGAGTGCAGCACGGCAAGGCCCAGCTCGGCGCATAGTCGCTCAAATTTCGCCCGTGCGGCGCGCACCGCTTTTTCATCCTTGAGCACACCTTTTTTATTTCGCTTGATCTCCGCGCCGACCTCAAATTGCGGCTTAAATAGCACGATGAGGGCGCTTTTCGCGAGGCTCGCGAGACTTTTTAAGATCAAATTTAGCGAGATGAAGCTCACGTCGCAGGTGATGAGATCAAATTTTTTCTCGCTTGTAAACTCCCTGATGTCGGTGTTTTCGCGCACGATCACGCGAGGATTGCGCCGCAAAATTTCGCTTAGCTGCGAGCTGCCGACGTCAAGTGCGGTCACGCTATTTACGCCGCGCTGAAGTAAAATTTGCACAAATCCGCCCGTGCTACTGCCCACGTCCAAAACATCGACTCCCGCTAAATTTAAAATATCTTTTTGCGAGGGCTTTGTTTGCACCAGCTCCGCGCCGCCTTCTTTGCGGCACGCGCCCGCCTTGCCGCCCGATTTGGAGGCTTCTGCCGCATTTGAAATCTCTGCCGTCTCGGCGCCAGCATCCATTTGCAAAAGTCCTGCCGTTTCGGCGCTAGTTTTTGCGATACGGGTCGTCGCGGTATTTATTTCTGCGATCTTTGCCGTCGTCGCGCTTGGAATTTCGGTCGTCTCGTCTGCGCCTAAAATTTTATCCGTAGCCGCGAAATCTGCACCTGGAATTTGCGTCGTTATCGCTTTGTTATCCGCGCCATTTTCGGCGCTGCACAGCTTTGAAATTTCTGCCGCCGAGTTAGGCAAATTTACGCTGCAGCTTGCCAAAAGCCCGTTTTCGGCAAGTTCGTCCAAAAAGCCTGCAAGCTTGAGCGCGCCCCTGCTTACGTAAATTTGATCAACCGCGCTGATTTCGCCGCTCTGCTCGGGCGCGATCTGCACAGAGGGCCTGTTTTGAATGGCGCCTCGCAGCAAAATTTTATCCTGCTTTATCAGCGTAGCAGCCTGATTTCTGCTGATTTTAAGCGTATTTGCGACGAGCAGATCAAATCTCATTTTGCTTTTTCTCCGCGCCGCGATGAAATTTTAAAGCTTGCGCAGTTTTTGCGCAGCCTTGAGCTTAAAATTTTATCGCGCATAGCAAAGCCGCGTGCAGCAGTGCTACAAGGCTCAAATTTTAAGCTGCATGCCACAAATTTAGCCATACTGTGCGTTGCAGGCTTCGGCTCGCTGCGCGTTGCAAATTTTATCTTGCCGCTAGCGAAAATTTTAAAATTTTTCCTATCGGCGCAGTGTTTGAGCGGCGCAAAATTTGAGATATTCTCGCTCGCGGTCGCATCTATCGGTATCGTGCTAGAAGTCTTAGCGCCGCGGCAGGCGAAGCTCGCCCGCCTAGCAGAAATCGCTTCTCGGTTTGCCATTTTTGAGTGCGCCTCAAAGCCTGACGATATCGCGCCGACCGCTCGATTTACTATCCTCGCTTCTAGCGGCAAATTTACCTCTTCCTCACACTCTTTAAAATTTTTAAAATTATCGCGCCTTGTAAAACGCGCAAGCATCGCAGGACGGAGCTTGCTTTTGAAATTTAACCCCGCGCCGTTTGCGCGTAACTCCGACACCGAGCAGAAAACCTTCACTCGCCACTCCCCGCGAGCGCTTCAGGCTCGCTCTTATTAGGTGGATTTGCGCCGGACGTCGCCAAACTCGCGAGCGCTTCAAACTCGCTTTCATCGATCACCCGCACGCCAAGCGAGCGAGCTTTTTGCAGCTTAGAGCCCGCTTCTGCGCCTGCGAGCACGAAGTCGGTCTTAGCAGATACCGAGCCCTGCACCTTCGCGCCCATCGCCAAAAGCCTGGCCTTAAACTCGTCGCGCGGACGGCTGAGCGTGCCGGTGATGACGACGCTGCGGTCCGTGAAGGCGCTTTTGACGGTCTGCGCCTTGGGTGCGCGCGGCGTGATGATTTCGCTTAGATTTAGAATTTTTTCGCGATTTATCTTGCAAAACTCCGCTAGGCTCCTTGCCATCGCCTCCCCAAAGCCCTCCAGGCGCAAAATTTCATCCTCGCTCGCATCCAACCAATCCTGCCCGAATGCCGCGGCGATCTTGCGCGCGGCCACCTCGCCGATGTGCTCGATCCCTAAAGAAGCGATGAAGCGCTCAAGCGGCGCGTTTTTGCTCGCGTTTATCGCGCCCAAAAGATTTGAAATTTTTTTATCCGCAAAGCCCTCAAGTCCCGCCAAATCCTGCGCGCCGAGGGCGTAAATATCGCCGATCTTTGAAATTTTGCCGCTTTCAAAGAGCTGCGTGATCGTCGCATCGCTTAGCCCTTCGATATTCATACATTTTTTGGAGCAGAAATAGATCAGCGAGCCTATCACGCGCGCCTTGCAATCGAGGTTTTGACACTTTATGAGCGCGCCTTCGTCAAGCAGCCTCTCGCCGCAAACCGGGCAGCGATCGGGGCGCGAAATTTCGCTCTGCGTGCCGTCTCTGCGCTGTTTATAAACGCTCGTGATCTTCGGGATCACGTCGCCGCTGCGGATGATGCCTACGAAATCGTTTTTCATCAGCCCCAGCCGCGCGATCTCGTCGAAATTATGAAGCGTCGCGTTTGAAACGTTCGCGCCGTCGATATTTACGCTATCTACGACGGCTACGGGGGTGACTGCGCCGGTGCGGCCGACCTGCAGATTGATCTCGCGCAGCCGCGTTACCTTTTCGATCGCAGGGAATTTATACGCGACCATAAAGCGCGGGAATTTCACTGTATAGCCCATCTGGGCGCACTTTGAAAGTTCATTTACGCGGATTACCATGCCGTCAAGCATCAGGTCTTTGCTCGCGCGCATGCTATGCAGCGCCTCGTATGC
>CAURFS010000141.1:0-5280 GCA_963523845.1 uncultured Campylobacter sp.
GGTTATCCTGCGCGACTTTAACGCGCCTGCCAAGCTTCCACGATGCAAAAAGTGCGAGCTTATCGAAAAATGCGAATATGAAGCTTTTCGGCGCGAATTTTGCAAATTTTATCAGACCCAGCGCCAAAAAATATTGGATTTTTTCCTTCATAAAGACCTCGTTTTAAATGCGAGATTATAGTGAATTTTGGCTAATTAGTAGCTAAAACGTTATTTGCCGAGGCAAAAATTGCTAAACATTTCGTCTAGAATTTCGTCTCTCTCAAATGGACGCGAAATACGTGCAATCGCCTCAATCGCGCGATTTATCTCAAATGCAAAAAGCTCAAGCTCGCCGCAAGCCAGGCGCTCGCTCGCATTTTTAAGAGCCGCAAGCGCGCTCTCGCAAGATAGAATTTGCCGCTCGTTGCTTAGCATAAGGCCATCGAAATTTTGAGAATTTAAGTAGCTCTCAAGCGCAGTTAAAATTTGATCCACGCCCTCGTTTGCAGAAATTTCAAGCGGCGCAAAAATGGAATTCGCTTGGGTATTTTGCCTAACGGAATTTATTGCAGAGCTATTAGGCGCGATAGAATTTGCAGAATTTTGTTTGGAATCATCTTTCGTAAAATTCTCCGCAGCACAGCTTGCAGTAGCGCGCTCGGTATTTGGTGCCACTAATCCCGCTTTTGCGGCGGAATTCTGTTCCTTTGGATTTATGGAATTCGCAAGGGCTATTTGGCTTGTAGGCGCGGAATTTGTGGAAGTAGAATTTTGCGCGCTTAAGTCACGCTTTAAATTTTTAGCTTTTAAATTCTGCGCGCAGGAATTTAAAGAAGCGTCGCAGGTCCGACTTTGCTTTAAATTTTCGGCTGTGAAATTCTCTGATATGGGATTTTCGGCTGCGAAATTTTTTTCAGAAAAAGCCTCTAAATCCTCGTCAAGATCCTCCACGCTAGGATGAAATTTACGCGACAAGTCACATTTATTTAAAACATAGATGATTTTTTTCTCTTTTTGTTCGCGCAATATTTTTAGGATCTGCACGTCCTCAGCATCCCATTCGCGACTTGCGTCAAACACCGCCAAAATCACGTCTGCCTCGCTTGCAGCGCGAAGCGAATATGAAATGCCGATACTTTCGAGCTTTGAGCCGCCGTGTCTGATACCTGCGGTATCGACTATACGGATTAGATGAGTGCCTATCTGCAGGCTTTCTTCGATGAGATCGCGCGTAGTGCCCGCTTCGTCGCTCACGATAGCGCGCTCGAAATTTAAAAGCGCGTTTAGTATACTTGATTTGCCGACGTTGGGCCTGCCTACGATCGCCACCTTAAAGCCCTCGATTAGCCCTTTGCGACTGCGGCTGATGTGAGTGATTTTTTCTAGCGAAGCGATATTTTGGCTAAGCATTTCTTGCGAGTTTTGCAGCACATCAGAAGGCAGATCGTCCTCTGCGTAGTCGATGCAAACCTCGACAAAAGCTAGCGTCTTAACCAGAGCTGCGCGCAGATTTGCGACGAAGTCTGCCAGCTCGCCGCGCAGGTTTCTAGCTAAAATTTTAGCCGCACTTTGCGAGCGTGAATTTATAAGATCGCTTATGGCTTCGGCTTTACTAAGATCCATTTTACCGTTTAAAAACGCTCGTTTACTAAACTCGCCCGGATTTGCTATGCGTGCACCTAGAGCCAGCACGGCATCTAACGCCAAGGACGAAGCCGTAAAGCCGCCGTGGGTCTGCACTTCTACGACATCCTCGCCGGTAAAGCTATGCGGAGCCTTGAAATATATCAAAATCGCCTCGCCGAACGCTTCGCCGCTCGCGTCAAAAAGATTCACAAGCGTAGCATAGCGAGGTCGCAAAAAACTGCGATGTGAAAGGCTTAGAGCGATAGATAGCGCTTCCTCGCCTGAAATTCTAACTATGCAAATTCCGCCGATGCCGTGAGCCGTAGCGATAGCGGCGATAGTCTCGCTCACGATTAGCTTTTTTCGTCTACGATGACGATTTTGCCGCTACGCGTGGATTTGATGCCCACGAAACGATCTGGATACGCCTGCTTTAGCTTGTCGGCTACGATTTTGATAAATGCGCCGTCAAAAGCCTTCGTGACGATACGCTCATTTCCGGAGCGTTCCACGAGCGCATTTACATAAGAATCGATAAATCGTTCTTGATTTTGTAAAAATTCCGCGATTTCAAAAACTACGGCAAGATCATATCTGATGCTGATCCAGTTGTAAATCATATACGAGAGCGCCTTGTAGCGGTGCCCCTCTTTGCCTATCAAAAGCGCGCTATCCTCGCCTTGCAGCTTGATATAGACGGTATTTTCGTCGATTTTGCTAACATCGCTAACTTCGATATTAAACTCACTTGATCTAAAAAGTGCAGATAGCTTCTCTTTGATATCGGATAAAATTTCATCCGTCACAACGCCCTTTTGCTTTTCTTTGCGATGTTTAGAATGCGTGGTGCGCGGATTTTGCGGCTCTGATTTATCGCCCTGCTTTTTCTCTGCTTTGCCGGCTTTATTTTGCGGGGCGCTAAATTCCGGATTTTCGCTAAATTTCTCCCCTTCCAAAACCGCTTCTATAATAGCATTTTTTTTAAAAAAGCCCAAAAATCCGCCGCTTGGATGCTGCAAGACGCGCACGTTAAGCTGCGTTACCGAGCATCCAAGCTCAGCTGCTGCTTTATTATATGCGTCTTTTAAATTTTCTGCCTCAATTATCATGATTTTTTCTCCGCTATTTGAGCTTGTTTATGCCTAGCAAAGGCTTTATTAATGACATATTGCTGGATAATGGAGCAGAAATTATTTACCGTCCAGTATAGCGTAAGACCAGCAGGGAACATTACAAAAAATACCGTAAAAATAAGAGGCAAGAATTTCATCATCTTCTCTTGCATCGGATCGGTAAATGTAGTCGGCGTAATTTTTTGCTGCAAAAACATCAAAATTCCCATCGTAATTGGCAGGATGTAATATGGGTCTTTAAGCGACAGATCGTGGATCCACAGCGCCCACTCCGCGCCCTTTAGCTCGATCGCATTAAGCAGCACGCGGTAGATCGCGAAAAATACCGGTATCTGAAGCAGGATCGGTAAGCAGCCACCCATCGGATTGGCGCCGTTTTTCTTATACAGATCCATCATATGCATCTGCAGCTTCTGCTTATCGTCCTTATATTTCTCCTGAAGCTCCTTCATCTTAGGCGCCAGATCTTTTAGCTTATTCATAGATAGCATTCCCTTGTAACTTAGCGGGAATAAGATTAGGCGGATGATGAGCGTAAGAACTACGATCGACCAGCCCCAGTTACCGATATAGCCGTGCAGCCAGTTTAGAAATTTAAACATCGGGCGGGCGATGAAGGTAAACCAGCCGTATTCGATAATGTGCGTAAGAGCAGGATTTATCGAGCTTAGCGTTGCGTGATCTTTCGCGCCGATATAGCCCGTAAGACTAAGATCGCCGTCTGAGCCTATGAAAACCTGCGAAATTTTATCTGCGTCAGTCACGGTCGCATTCAAACTCTCTCCGTAAAATAGCGTCGTATAATAACGATCCGAGCTCGCAGCGATATTTGCGCCACTTATTCGCTCATTTTTATCCACATCGCCGTCTTTAAAAATTTCTACGCTTTCGCTTGTAGCTTGCGAGCTCGTAAAAAATGAAGCGATTTTATCTGAAATTCCAGCTTCGCCCGGTTTTCCAACGATGACGCCGTGAACCGTATAGCTATCTACTTCTACGTTCGGGCGCGAGCCAGGAGTGATGAAATAAGGTGCGCTGCCGTTTAATTTAACATCCAGCTTGTAGCTGCCGTTCGGGAAAAAGGTCAAATTTTTAGTTATAGTTACCGAGCCCAAATTTTGACTTAAGCTCACGCTAGCTTCGCCGTTTCGCACGTCTAGCTCGCTAGATGAAGCGCTATAAGGAGTATCGAAAGCCATCGCGTTTAACGCCGCGTCCTCGAAGCGCATCTCAAGCGGTTTAGAATGTGATTTAGGATCAATTAAATTTATCGCATCGCCGTTTTCGTCACGGAATTTAGCATCGTTTAGTATATACGAGCTTATGCGACCAAGCCCGTCGATCGTAAAATTCGCTTCTTTGCCAACCACGCGCACTAACGGTGCAGAGATGGAATTCGCGGTATTTAAATTTGCTCCCTGCGCGCTCACGCCATCGGCGGAAGTTTGCGGAGCGGACTTGGCAGCATTTTTTTGAGCGATTTGCGCCGCGGTTGCGTTTGCCTCCATTGCGGCGCGAATTTTTGATAAATAAAAATGATCGTAAGCTACAAAAAATATGAGCGCAGTTGCTATTGCGATAGCAAGGCGCTTTGATTGAGGTAGTTTATCCAGCACTATTTCTCTCCTGCTAGTATGATATAGTATCTATTTTTTTTATATGGTATAAACCAAAGCTTAAATTTCTCCGCGCGCGCGTTAAAGCCGCCTTCACAGGCTTTTGAAAATACGCAAAATTTGAAATTTCGCGCAATTATCGGATAATCTATGCCGCCGCTAAAGAGCGGATTGCATCTTAAAATTCTAGCCGTTACAGCACAGAGCGCGCCAAAGACGCCGTTAAACTTAAACTCATAAAGCGCGTATTCCGAACAGCTCGGATAATAACGGCAACAGCGTGGCAGCAAAGGCGAAATAAATTTTCGATAAAACCCGATCGCGGCTATAAAAAATTCCTTCATTTTGCCGCTCCGATCTTTTTAAACGCCCATTTTAAATTTCGTTCCAGCTCGCTAAAACTCATATCGATCATCTGTTTTTTCGCGATCAGTATAAAAATGCCGCTATCGATGGAATTCTGCTGATTATAAAACGCGGCGCGCAAACGTCTTTTGGCGCGGTTTCGCGTGACCGAATTGCCTATTTTTTTACTGGCGACCGCGCTAAATTTACGCTCCTCACTCGCCAAAAAATAGACGACGGCGCATTCGCAATGCCACTTCGCCCCGTTTTTATAAACATCCGAAAAAACTCTACTGTCGCTTACCGCAGCGAACTCGCCTACGCAGCCAATCTTCTTCTGCCTTTAGCACGTCTTGCACTTAAAACTCTGCGACCGTTTTTTGTTTTCATGCGGACGCGAAAGCCGTGAGTACGCTTTTTAGGGGTATTGTGGGGTTGGTACGTTCTTTTCATAACTGTTCCTTTAAGAAAATGTAAAGCGGAGATTTTATAGAAACTTTACTTAAAAACCGATAAACAAAAGCAGCCCTAGCGCCGATAAGCGTCGCCTTGCAGCTTTTTACGGCGCAGTTTTAAGT
>CAURFS010000142.1:0-5275 GCA_963523845.1 uncultured Campylobacter sp.
AAATTCGAGCGATTCGATCAGGTGCTAACCGACGCTATGCAGGAAAATTATCTGCTTAAAAAGAAGGTCGAGGAGTTAAAAGAGATGATCGATTCGGGCGGCAAAGTCGCTCCTAATATCGATATAAACGCGATTGCCGACGTAATCGACGAGACGATAGAACAAAGACTAGATGTAGTGCCTACGATGATCGACGAGCGGGTAGAAAAGCAGATCAGACCGCTTCTGGATCAGCTTAAAGAGCTCATCGGCTCGGTAAGAAAATAGCCAGAGCAATATAAAAATAAAATTTTGCAAAATCGCTTTGTTTTTTATATAATCGCCGCAAATTGATATTAAGGCAAAATATGCTAATTGATAAATTTGGACGAACGATCGATTATTTGCGCATTTCGGTTACGCAGCGGTGTAATTTCAGATGCAGATATTGCATGCCGAGCACGCCGTTTAATTGGGTGCCGCGAGAGAATATTTTAAGCTTTGAGGAGATGTTTTTATTCGTCAAGGTCGCGATCGACGGCGGCGTAAAAAAGATCCGTATAACCGGCGGCGAACCGCTGGTGCGAAAGGGGATCGAAGATTTTATAAAGATGATTGCGGATTATGCTCCGGACATCGATCTTGCGCTTACTACCAACGGATATTATCTCAAAAACTACGCGCGCGCCTTGAAAAACGCGGGGCTAAAACGCATCAATATGTCGCTTGACTCGCTACGTCCGGAGCGGGCTAAATTTATAGCTCAGCGAGGCGTACTTTATAACGTCCTAGAAGGCCTTGACGCCGCGCTTGAAGCGGGATTAAAAGTCAAGCTAAACACCGTCGCACTAAAAGGGATCAACGACGACGAGCTGATATATTTGCTGGAATTTGCCCGCGAGAAGGATTGCCAGATTCGCTTCATAGAATTTATGGAAAACACCCATGCCGGCGATCTTACAGGCTTAAAATCAAACGAAATTTTAGATATTTTAAGGCGTAAATTTATCTTTACCGCTCTGCCGAAATCGCAGAGTTCGCCCGCGTCGCTTTACGCGCTCGGGGACGGCTACACCTTCGGCATCATCGATCCGCACAAGCATGATTTTTGCGAGAGCTGCAACCGCATCAGACTAAGCGCCGAGGGGCTTTTGATCCCGTGTCTTTACTTCGAGGACGCGTTAAGTATCAAAAAGGCGGTCAAAGAGGGCGACATTGCCGCAGCTGCCGAAATTTTGGCTAAAATTTTAGCGAATAAGCCCGAAAAAAATCGCTGGCAAGCGGACGCTTCGAATGAAATTTCAAGCCGCGCATTTTACGAGACGGGCGGATGAGGCTCGTAGAGAGCTTTTTAAGTATCCAAGGCGAGGGCAAATACGCAGGCAGGCTCGCGCTTTTCTTTCGCTTTGCGGGCTGCAACCTGCGCTGCGAGGGCTTCGGCGGCGAGCGCATTTCGCCAAAGACCGGCGAGATCTTGCGCGGTTGCGATACGATCCGTGCAGTCTTTACGAACCACTTCGAGCACGAAGAAATTTTAAATCTAGCGCAGCTTTTGAATAAAATTCCAAATTTATCAGATTCGTCCCGTTTCGCACCTGCGTGCCCTGCGCCGGGTTTTTGCGGCGCCGAGCCTTTTTCCGAAAGCGATACGTTAAATTCCGCCGCCGCGCAAACACTTCTCCGCCCAGGCAAGAGCGCAGAAAAATCTTTAAATTTAACGAGCAAAAATTCTTTAAATTTCGCGGCGCAGAATTCTTCAAATTTAAATCCGCAAAGCTCCGCCTCGCCGCAGAGCGCTAAGCTTTATCAAAAGCCGATCGTCGTTATCACCGGCGGCGAGCCGATGTTACATCACAAAGAGGCGCTATTTTACGAGTTCGTCTGCGAGCTGCTAGCGCGCGGATACGAAGTGCATTTTGAGACCAACGGCACGATTTTAGTGGATTTTGAAAAATTCCCCGCTTACAAAAGCTGCGTTTTTGTGGTCTCGCCTAAGCTTTCAAACTCCACCGAGCCGCGCGAACGCAGGCTGAGCTTTGCCGCACTACGAAATTTAAGGCAAAACGCAAAAGATAGTTTTTACAAGTTCGTCATCTCGCCCGAGTTTGACGCGCAGTCCGAGATCGCTGAAATTTTAGCGGCGTGCGAGAGCGAGGTTTATTGCATGCCGCGCGGCGCAGATCGTCGCGAGCTAGAAAGCGCCGCGCAATTTTGCGTGGATTTTTGCCTAAAAAACGGCTATAATTACTCCGATCGCCTGCACATTAGAATTTGGGGCGAGAAGGACGGGGTATGATAATCAGGAAATTATACGAATTCGAAAACGCTCACATCGTGCGCCTGTGCGGCTCGAAGCGGTGTCGCACGAGCATCCACGGCCACTCTTACAGATGCGAAATTTTGCTTAGCTCAAATTTTTTAGATGAAGCGGGGATGGTTTATGACTTCGGCTACATGAAGCTCGGTATCCGCGAGCTTATCGATAGTTTCGATCACGCCGTGACGATCTACGCGCGCGATGATGCGGGCTATATCGCGGATCTGAAAAAACACAGCGCGCGCTGGGTGCAGATACCGCTAAATCCGAGCGCGGAGCAGTTTTGTAGAATTTTTTTCGTTCTAATCGACCGACTTTTGAGCTTAACTCAGATGCAAAACGGCGAGCGCGAAGTAAAGCTTCACAGCGTCATCGTGCATGAAACGACCACCGGCTACGCGCAGTGCTTCCGCGAGGATGCCTACAACGCGCAGATGGGCGAGATCGCGCTGGATGAGATAGAATTCTCGCCCGCCGTGCGCGAGGAGTGGAGGCGGCCGGAGCTTTGGCAAAAGCTACTGCGCGGCGAAAAAATCATCTATCCGAAGGACTGCTGATGAAAAATTTATTTAAATTTGGCGTGGGGCTCGTGCGGGTTTTTGCCGCATGCGCGGTCTTTTCCTGCGCGCTTGCTTTGGGCGGTTGCGACGATGAGAAAAAGGACACCTTGCAAAAGCCGCCTGTGGATAGCGAGGTGCCAAAGGACGTGCCTATCGCGCCTAGCGAGCCCAAAGTCGATATAAATGCCGATATGCCGCCGCTTCCGGTGACCGAATAAGGCGGAGCGTTGAAAAATCCGCGTCTAAATTTGAAAATTTTTAAAATTTGCGTAGTTTGTATGCGGCGTGCGAGCGCGATTTTGGCGCCATTTTTGCCAGTGCGATCTGCGCAAAGAAATTTTAAATTTTATAAAGCTCTATCCGCAAAATTTCATTCTTGGCGCGAGAGATACGGCGCGAAACCGGAGTTGAGAGAGCGCGCGGTAAATTTTGGCGCAATAAATAGCCGCGGCCGCTTTGAATGGTTTTTAAAATTTCAAAGGCGCGGAGCAGGTCTGCTTTATCTCGCGCCAAAAAAATTTGCGTTGAAATTTAATCGTTTCGGCTCTAGCCGCGCAAAATTTTATCCTGCAAATTTAACCCTCCGGCGGAAGTGATGGATTATCTGTATCAAAGCGCGCTGGGGTTTCATAAATTTTTCGCGCTAGCTGCGGCGATCTTAACGATAATTTATCTGATTTTTACCCAGCTTAAGATCGACGCGGCGGCAGAATTTTGCCCGCGCAGTGAGGCTCTAAATTCCGCCGTCTCCGCGCCGCAAGCTGAAAATTTAAAGCAAAAGAGCAGATCTGGGCTTAGATTTCTTAGGCGCATCAGGCTGTTTTTGCCGATCTATTATGCGACTCTCGCGGCGCTGATAATCAGTGGAAGCGTGATGCTGCCGGTGCTGCGCTTTGATCTGAGCTTTAGAATTTACTTTATGGCGGTCGGATCGCTAGCGATGATCGCGCTTAGCGCGGTATCGTACAAGCGGCTGAAAATCGCGTATCTAAGTCAAAACTTTGCGCCGTATCAGCGCAAAATGCGGGTGATTTTGGGGCTAAACTTAGCGATAATTTTGATAGCGAGTGTTATTTGATGGTATATTTTTACGATAAACTTGCAGGCGAACAGAGCCTAGTTTTGCAGAATGATCAGTTTTTGCACCTAAAGGCCAGGCGGGCAAGGGCGGGCGAGCGCATAGACGTGCGAAATCTAAAGGACGGGGCAAGTTATCTATATGAGATCTCTGAAATTTCGCGTAAAGGTGCGGCTCTGAATTTGGTTTTTAAAAGCTCCGTTTTTACGCCGAGCCACGATTTTTGCGCCGCTTGGGCGGTCGTCGAGAGTGCCGTGATCGAAAAGAGCCTGCCTGCGCTAAATGAGATGGGCGTCGGGCGGCTTGTTTTGGTCTATGCTGATCTGTCGCAGAAAAACGTGCGGCTCGATCTGCAGAGGATGGAGCGGATTTTGATCAACTCGTCGCAGCAATGCGGGCGAAATTCCATCATGCAGATCGAGGTTTTGAGCGGCTCGGACGAGCTCGCGCAAAGATATGAAAACGTAAGCCTGATCGATTTTGGCGGCAAGAACATCGACATTTTTGGCGGCGATGAGATCGCGTTCGTAGGCCCGGAGGGCGGGTTTTCGCCGCGCGAAAGGGAGAAATTTAAAAACGCCTATGCGCTTAATAGCCCTTATATTTTGCGCTCAAACACCGCGCTGATCGCAACTTGCGCGAAGTTGATGTTTTAAGCGCTCGATAAATTTTAAAATTTAAAAAGCCGCGCATTTGAAATTTTTGGAATTTAAATTTTGCCTGCGCGATCCGCTATGTTTATCGGCGGCTTGACGCACTGCGCGTATTTGCTGCGGCGTATCTTTGCGCGCTGTATTTGGCACGCCGTAATAAATCAAAATTTTATCTTCAAAATGCGCTAAATTTTAAAATTCTTCGCGCTTAAAAAGCATGATTGAGAAAAAATTGCCGCTTTACCGAGAGTTTTTTTAAAACCCTTTAAATTTGCTTTTTAGATAAAAAAGTTGTATAATCGCTGCCTTTTAAAATCATCAAAAAGGATCAAAAATGAAAAAAGATATCCATCCGAACTTTGTCGAAACGACCGTTACTTGCGCTTGCGGAAACACTTTTAAAACGCGCTCGAACAAGCCTGAGATCCGCGTCGACATCTGCTCCAACTGCCATCCGTTTTTCACCGGCAGCGAGAAGATCGTAGATAGCGCGGGCCGCGTCGAGAAATTTAAGCAAAAATACGGAATGAAATAGTTGCTATATCTCATTCCTACGCCGATAGGAAATCTAAGCGATATCTCGAGCCGCGCGCTTGAGGTATTGCAAAGCTGCGAAATCCTAATCTGCGAGGATACGAGGGGTTCAAAATAACTTCTCAACTTATAATCCGATAAATTTCAAATGGCG
>CAURFS010000143.1:0-5262 GCA_963523845.1 uncultured Campylobacter sp.
CATTATGAGCATCGCAGGCATGCCGTTTGATGCGCTGGTTACGGCAACCGCGCTTATTACGATAATCGCGACGCTATTTAACGGGCTTTTTGCAAATACCCCCGTAGCGCTTAGCGTCGGCATGGGGCTAAATGCGTATTTTACCTTTGCGTTGTGCGTGGATGCGAAGATGCCGTGGCAGAGTGCACTTGGCATCGTAGCGATAAGCGGGGCGCTTTTTACCGTGCTTTCGTTTACGAACTTTCGAGTTTGGGTTATCAAATCTATCCCACTTGATCTGCGTCGCGCCATAAGCGCGGGTATCGGGGCTTTCATCTGCTTCATCGGACTTAAACAGATGGGCGTCATCGCGCCTAGTCAGGCGACGCTAGTAACTTTAGGAAATTTAAAAGATCTAAACGTTTTACTTGGAATTTTAGGCTTAGCGGTAGTGCTGGTGCTCTTCGTGCTTAGAATTAAGGCGGCGTTTATCTTAAGCATTTTGATTACTTCGTGCGTTGCGTGGGTGGCTGGAATTTCGCCCGCACCACATGGCATAGTAAGCGCGCCAAGCGGCATAACGCCGATATTTGCTAAGCTAGATATCCCCGGAGCGCTAAAGCTCGCGTTCGTACCTTTTATAATCACATTTTTCGTTACGCATCTATTCGATAGCATCGGTACTCTAACCGGCGTGGGAAACCGCGCGGGGCTTTTTGGAGAGAATAGCAAAGACGGCATGAAAAAACTATCTAGAAATTTAACCTCCGATGCGATAGGCAGCGTTGCGGGCGCCGTTATAGGAACGAGTACGGTTACTGCATTTGCTGAGAGCGCCAGCGGAGTAGAAGCGGGCGGCCGCACGGGGCTAACGGCGGTATTTTGCGCTATATTTTTCGTGCTGACGCTGTTTATGCTACCGCTATTTAAGGCGATCCCCGCAAATGCGATCTATCCGATCCTCGTAATGGTCGGGGTTTTAATGTTTAGCGAGCTTGGCAAGATCGATTATAGCGACGCGGGAATTTTAATCCCTGCGTTTTTCATAGTGTTTTTGATGCCTTTTATCTACTCGATCACTAACGGCTTAAGCTTTGGCTTTATCGCTTACATCGTAGTTAGACTCGCTCAGCGCAGGATAAAAGATTTAAATTTCGGCGTTTTGACGCTTGGCGCGATTAGCGTTTTAGTATTTTTAATGCATTAAATTTTTAAGGAAAGATATGAGATTTTATAGTTTTGACGAGATGGATCGCGACGCAAGAGTTATAGCAAAGCAGGTTAGGGACGAATTTATGCCCGATGCAATCGTGGCGATCGCTAGAGGCGGGCTCACATTCGGTCATGCGCTAGCCAATGCGCTTGATATGCGGACGATATTTTCGATAAATTCCATCCACTACGCGGACACCAAAAAGCTCGACACCATCGACGTTTTCAACGTGCCCGATCTGGAGCTTTACAAGCGCGTGCTGCTGGTGGACGATATCATCGACAGCGGCGACAGCATGGTCGAGATCAAGCGCGTGCTGCTGGAGAAATTCCCGCAAATAGAGCTTAAAACCGCGGTGATTTTTTACAAACCTAAGGCGCTTATCCAGCCCGATTTTAAAATTTCAAAGACGGATGAGTGGATAAATTTCTTTTGGGAAAATTATACGATAGAGGAATGAAGCGGCGCGCGGTTGAATTTAGCGGCTAAATTTTAAAGGATTTGGCGGTTTAAATTTTATAAAATTTCGGCCATAGAATTTTAGGCCGTAAATTTAAAGCGCCCACAGCAAGGATGAGAGTGAAGAAGCTTTATCAAAACGAAATTTTCGTGATCTCCATAATGTGCCTGTTTCAGGGCATATTTTTGATTTATGCGATCTCAAATTTAAGCATCAGCTACTACGAAGCCGAAATTTTTTATGATAAAAAATCCCTCGTTTCGCTAATCGCAAATTTAAGCTGCGAAATTTTCGGGCGCAACGACTATGCCCTGCGCATACCGTTTATTTTGATCCACTTCGCAAACGCCGCGATGATCTATAAAATTTCAAAATTTATTCTAAAGCGCCGCTTCGATAGGGTGGTCGCTACGGCGCTATTTATGGCGCTTCCTGCGTCGATGAGTAGCGCGATCTTGCTAAATCCCGCGGGCATCATCGTTTTTTTTACGCTGCTGGCGATATATTTTGCAAAAAGCGAATACAATATCGCGCTTTTCGTGCTTCTGTCCGTTTGCGCCCTGATCGACCGCGCGTTTTTTATGCTCTACGTGGGCTTTGGAATTTGGGCGCTTTATACGCGCAAAAAGGAGCTTTTGCTGCTTTGCATAGCGCTTTTTAGCTTCAGCGTGATCTTTTACGATGTGAGCTCGGAGGGCAAGCCGAAGGGGCATTTTTTAGATACCGTTGGCGTTTTTGCGGGCGCGTTTTCGCCTTTAGTGTTTTTATTTTTCATCTACACGATCTATAGAATTTGGATCAAAGAGGAAAAAAGCCTGCTGTGGTTCATCGCCACGAGCGCGCTTTGTCTGACGATGCTTTTTTCGCTAAGACAGCGCGTGCCGCTTGAGATGATGCTGCCGTATTGCGTCATCGCTACGCCTCTGATCATTCGGGTTTTGTTTAATTCGTACCGCGTTAGATTGCCTAAATTTCGCACCTTTCACAAGATCGCCGTGGGTGTAACGCTGGTAAGCTTAGCGGTGAGTTATTTTGCAGTGATTTTTAGCGATGTGATGTATGAGGCGATGTTCGCAAACAAACCGCAGCGGCATTTTATCTATAAATTTGACGTAGCTAGGCAGCTGGCAAGTGAGCTAAAAAATCGCGGAGTAAAAAGCGTAAGCTGTGAGGACGAGAGGCTCTGCCTGCGCCTAAAATTTTACGGACTGCCTGGTGGGGATAGTGCTTTTATCTACGCGGATGAGCCGGAATATGTCTCGGATCATAAAAATTCGATACAAAATATAGATATTTACAAGCGAGGCGTGCGAATTGCGAAATTTTATGTTAAAATATAAACAAAATTTTTATGAAAGGTAAAAATTATGAAAAAAGCATTTACTATGATAGAGCTGATTTTCATCATCGTGGTGGTTGGAATTCTAGCGGCGGTGGCGGTGCCTCAAATCAATCGGAATAGCCTTGTGGAGGCGGCAGATCAAGTAGCTGCTCATATTCGCTATACTCAGCAGCTGGCTATGAATGATAACAAATTCGATCCTGACGATCCTAATTGGTTTAAGAGATTTTGGAGGATTCAATTTACTGATCAAGGAGCACCGGGCTCTGCGGCAGGATGGCGATATAATATATATTGGGATAACGGAGCTTTCCCAGGTTCAAACGGACAACCAAATAGCCTAAATTCTATGGCAGCTGATCCGCAAAATCCTAACAAACTACTTACTTCGGGCTTTGCTAGGCAGCCCGCCAATACTGATGGTGCAAAAATGAATAAAAAGCTAAATTTAGAAGCAACATATAATATAAGCAATATAGAATTTACTAATTGTGGCAATGGAAATAATCACACCATTTCCTTTGATTCTTACGGTCGCCCTATGGGGCAGCTTGCCAACTCTACAGTGCCATATGATAGGCTTTTCGTGGGCCAGTGCGTTATCACACTTACTAATGATGCGGGCGAGCATGCCCTTATTACCATCCAGCCCGAGACCGGATATGTAAATTATACTTTGGCTTCCAATACCGGTCCCGGAGGGCAGTAGGATAATCCTACACATTTAAGGAGAATGATGAAAAAATACATAATGACGCCGATTTATTACGTAAACGACGTCCCGCACATCGGTCACGCATACACGACGATTATCGCCGATACGATGGCTAGATTTTACCGCCTACAAGGACACGAGGTGTTTTTTAAAACGGGCACCGACGAGCACGGCCAAAAGATCGAGGAGGCCGCAGCCAAGCACGGCCAGAGCCCAAAGCAGTACGCAGACAGCGTGAGCGCTAAATTTAAAGACCTGTGGGACGAGTTTGATATCAGCTACGATATGTTTTCGCGCACTACCGATGCCGCGCACGAGGCGACGGTGCAAAACGTATTTCGCAAGATGTATGAAAATGGCGACATTTATAAGGGCGAATACGAGGGCAACTACTGCGTAAGCTGCGAGAGTTTTTTCCCTTCCGCTCAGCTAATAGACGGCGAGTATTGCCCTGACTGCGGCAAAAAGACTAAAATTTTAAAAGAGGAGAGCTATTTTTTCAGACTTAGCGCCTACGCAGAGCGGCTTTTGAAATGGTACGAGGATGAAAAGTGCATCCTTCCCCTAGGTAAAAAAAACGAGGTAGTAAGCTTCGTAAAAAGCGGACTGAAGGATCTTTCAATCACGCGAACGGGCTTTGATTGGGGCGTTAAAATTCCGCCTGAGCTAAACGATCCGAAACACGTAATTTACGTCTGGCTGGACGCGCTGATGGATTATCTTAGTTCGCTTGGATTTTGCGCGGGCGGCGAGCGGATGGAGTATTGGAGCGACGCGCTGCACATCGTAGGCAAGGACATTTTGCGCTTTCACGCCGTTTATTGGCCTGCGTTTTTGATGAGTCTGGGGCTAAATATGCCGCGCAGCATCGCAGCTCACGGCTGGTGGACGCGCGACGGCAAAAAGATGAGCAAAAGCCTTGGCAACGTTGTGAATCCGCGCGAGGTCGCAAACGCCTACGGGCTGGAGCAGTTTAGGTATTTTTTGCTGCGCGAGGTACCGTTCGGTCAAGATGGCGATTTTTCGCAAAAAGCGATCATCAACCGCGTAAATTCCGAGCTTGCCAACGAGCTTGGAAATCTACTTAGCCGTATCGTCGGCATGAGCGCAAAATACTTGGACTACGTCATAAATTCTAAAGACGTGATGAAATTTTTTGCCACCGAGATAGAGGAAGCAAACTCCTATCTGAGCGCCGCGTTAAGCGCGCTTGAGGAGGTAGCTACCAATAGATACTTAGAGGAGCTTTGGAGGGCACTTGCGCTTGCAAACGCTTCGATTGCGAAATACGAGCCGTGGAATTTGATGAAAAACGGCGAGCAGACCAAGGCGTTGGCTCTCGTCGCATTGGTTGCAAACATTTTGGCTAAAGTCGCCGTACTGCTAAGTCCCGCGATGCCGAAGACGGCGGCACGTATCGCAGACACGCTCGGCTTTGAAATATCCACTTTGCTTTATGAGAAGCTAGTGCTTCGTGGCGAAATTTTAGATTTTAAGGCCAAGCCGTGCGAGCCGCTTTTTACCAAGATTGATCACGAGCTAATGCCTAAAGC
>CAURFS010000144.1:0-5245 GCA_963523845.1 uncultured Campylobacter sp.
TCCTAGAAGAGCGTCCACATAGGCCTCGTATGGTTCTTTGATCGCGCGCGATACGTCTATGCCGAAGCGCCTGCCGAAAAGGCGCAGCGCGAGCCTGTCGTAAGGGCGATCGAAGCGCACCTCTTTGCTTAACAGATGGACGTGAAAATCAAGCGTTTGCATCGGGGATCCTTGGGAAAATTTTGCCGAGTTTATATCAAATTGCGGTAAATGGTTAGAATTTTAAATTCGAGTTTAAATTTACGCACCGCGCCCTGTCGCGCCTTTAAATTTTAAAATTTAAACCTCGCCGCAAGAGCCGCTAAATGATATTTAATGCCGTTTTAAAGCTGCGGCGATATACTTGCGATTTGAAAAGCTATTTCAATTAAGGAGCGAAGATGGAGTTTGAAATTTTAGAAAATTCCGCCGATTTTAAGCCTAGCGACCTGGATGAGATAATGGTATCGATCGGCTGGGATACGGAGCAAAACGCAGCCTCCGTGCCGCCGCACGAGACATACAGGGTGTGGCGCACATATGATTACGTGGCGATCGCCAAAACGCAAGGCAAGACCGTGGGGGTGCTGGAGGCGTTTTGCGACCGCGACAACTTCGCTACGAGCTATCTTTACTGCGTGATAGTTCATAAGGATTATCAAAGGCGCGGTATCGGCACGGCGCTCGTAAATGCCTTTAATAAACGCTTTGCGCACACCACCACCTTTGTCGTGACCCCTCTGAACAAAGCTGAGGGTGCCGGAGAATTTCTACAAAAGTGCGGCTTTAAGGACGCCTCGGAGCACTTCACGGTTCATATGAGGAAGCGAAATTCGATCTAGCGGGCATAAATTTTAAAATTTTATCGAGCTTTGGCTCTAAAACGGTTGGAATTTTAAATTTAGCTATGAGCTGCTATAATCGCTAAAATTTAAGGAGCCAAAATGATCACTATGCAGATCCAAAGCGGCGTCGATCGCGATACTCTCGAAACTTTTAAGAAACTTTTTTTAAAAATCGATCCCTCCGCGCAGATCACTCTAAGCGGCGAGAAAAATTTAGAAACGATTTTATCGGAGTTTAGATCAGGCGAAAGTTACGACGAGATAAAAAACGGAATGGATGCGGACTTAAAATCATACGCGAACGGCGATCTAAGCGGCTTTGAGGAGCTAGGCAAGGGCTGGAAAAATTGAAAATAATCCAGTCTAAAAGATTTCGCGCGCAACTTAGCAAGATCGTATAATTTATCGCAGAGCACTCAGAGGATGCGGCGCAAAATTTTAAAAACGAGCTTTTTGCGCGAGCAGGCAAGCTTGGCTTTATGCCGTATAAATTTCGTAGATCAAAAAGCTTTGACGATGATAGAATTAGAGATTTCATATTCAAGGGTTTCGTAATCCCATATCTAATAGATGAACCCAACGATACAATCGTTATCCTAGCGATATTTAAGCAAAATCTATTGAGATAGCTTGACGCCCGTTTAAAAATATCTGCGTTTAAAATTCCGCGCTCCGTTTATTAAAACCACCCATTCGCCGCCGTCGCAGCGCCAAAGAGATCAACCGCTCGTCTGCGCTAAATCACCGCATATTCGCGCCGGGCGCCGTAAATTTTAATTCTACGTATATCGCACGGCGCGCCAAAGAAACTCCGCTCGCCCCCTGCGTAAAAGCAAACCTAAAAGAATTTTCGGCTACAATTTCCCCCAAATAAAGGCAAAATATGAAAGAAATCTCGCTACTCAGGCTCTCGCTCGCAATCTACGTCGATATGTTTTTGCGCCTCGTGACCACGTTTATCAACACCTACATGATCTCGCGCGTGGACGTCTCGCTGGTAGGCGCGCTGGGCGCGGGCAACGAGATATTTTTGCTCTTCGTCACCGTTTTCGGTTTCCTCGCCGTGGGCTGCTCGGTTCTCGTAGCGCAAGCGCTCGGGGCGAAAAATAAAGTCCTAGCGATGCGTGCGATCCACACGAGTATCGCATTCAACGCGCTAGTGGGGCTTTGCAGCGGCGTTTTCGTCTTTAGCTGCGCGCCGTTTTTGCTGCACGCGCTGCAAGTGCCCGCCGAGCTTTTGAGCGAAAGCGCGATCTATCTTAAGGTCATCAGCATCGTCTTTGCGATAGACGCCGTCGCGATCGTGCTTAGCGCCATCGTGCGCGTTTACGGATACGCAAATTTCATCATCGCGGTCTCCGTGGCAATGAATTTAGTAACTCTCGCGGGCAACTACGTCGTGCTCTTTCGGCCGTTCGGACTGCCGTATTACGGGCTTGAGGGCATCGGCGTGAGCACCATTGCGGGGCGTATGATCGGCGTATGTTTATTCTTCCTCATCATCACGAAGGTGCTAAAGATAAAATTTTACCTCACGATGTTTTTAAAGATTCAGTTCGCCACTCTGCGTAAAATTCTATCCGTAGGGCTTCCGAGCGCGGGTGAAAACATGCTGTGGATCGTGCAGTATCTGGTCGCCTTCGCCTTCGTCGCGAGCATGGGCGAGGCGAGCCTTACCGTGCAGACGATCTATTTTCAAATTTCATCATTCATCTTCTTCGGCGGAAGCGCGATCAGTATGGCAAACGAAGTGATCGTAGGTCGCCTCGTAGGCGCCGCCAAGCCGCAGGAGGCGTACCGACACACATTTACCGCGCTGCGCTTTGGGCTCGGGGCGACGGCGCTTTTCGTCGCGATCGTATTTTTAGCGCGCGAGCAGATCATGGAGATGTTGAGCCTAAACGAGGCGCACAAGCAGGTCATGCGGCCGCTTTTTTACCTAACGCTCGGGCTTGAGTTCGGACGGACGCTTAATATCGTGTTCGTAAACGCCCTGCGCGCAAGCGGCGACGCGAGGTTTCCCTTTGCGATGGGCGTGATCTTTATGTGGGGCGTCTCGATCCCCGTGGGCTGGCTTTTGGGTATTCATCTGGGGTATGGAATTTTGGGCGTTTGGATTGGGTTTTTCTGCGACGAGTGGCTGCGCGGCAGCGCTAATACGGCGCGATGGATAAGTAAAAAATGGCAGAGCAAAAAGTTAGTCTAAATTTGCTAGGCTTGCAGATCAGCCTGCGCTTTAAGCGGATGAAATACGCGCGCATCCGCATCAATAAAGAGTGCGAAATCAGCGTCAGCGTACCGCGCTCCTACACCGCGGCGCAGGCAGAAAATTTCATCCTAAAGCACGAAAGCTGGATCCGCCAAACGCTAGAGCGGCTGCAAAGCAAGCTACTAGCGAGCGATCAGGTTAGAATTTTAGGCAAAATTTACAAGCTGAAATTTAGCCGCGAGGCTGAGCTCGGTACAAACTGCGGCGCGAGTGAAGTTTCAAATTATAGTGCGCGGAGTTGTGTAGATGACGGCGCGAGTAGCGGCATGGGAAGCGAAATTTTGAAATCTAGCTATGGCGCGGCGGGCGAGGATTTGAAATTTTACCTGCACGGCGATGCGATACAAGGACTAGCGCAACAGAGAGAAGTGCCACAAAGCGGCGGGTTTATAGATACAGCGGCTCAAAGTGTCCGTAAGCAATCCTGCGGCGAGATTTTTAAATTTCACTCGGGTGGGTGCGCTCCACAAAGCGACGACGCAGGTAAATTTAACTCCGCCGCAAGCGGTGAAATTTTAAAATTTGACTCTGCCGCAGGGGATGAAATTTCAAAATTTAAACCTGTCGCGAACGGAGAAATTTCAAAATTTAGACCTCCCGAGAGCGGAGAAATTTCAAATTTTAGCTCTGTCGTGGGCGAAGAAATTCCGCTCATGAGCGAAAAAATTTCAAAATCCGCGAGCGAAAACGTGCCGCAAAATGTAGTACAAAGCGTGCAAGCGGCGGAGATCGAGCGCGACGAGCCCGATTTTACGATCAAAAATTTTATCCAAAGCTCTAAATTTAAAGATAAAATTTTTATGTCACGAGACGTGATCTTTTGCGAGAGCGAGAACGAGTTTGCGGCGTTTAAAAAGGCTTTTGCGCTTGAGCTTTATCTGCGCTATATCGCGAAATTTTCTCCGCGGATAGACCGCAAGATCGCGCGGGTGCGGGTGCGCAAAATGCAGACGCGCTGGGGCAGCTGCAACCACGCTAAGGGCTATCTCAACTTCTCGCTAAGCCTGATAGAGCGGGATCCGCGCTTCGTCGAATACGTCGTGCTGCACGAGCTCGCGCACCTCATCCATGCAAACCACGGAGCGGATTTTTACGCGCTCATCGCGCAGATCATACCCGATTTTAGGGCACGTATCAAGCTAGGCAAGGGCTAAGTTCGCGAACGGGGCGCCCGTTTAATTTTACGTCACTGCGGCACGATCTTTACGGTCGATAAATTTCAACCGATCTTTCACTCCTCTTTCGCCCCACGCCGTAGCAAGCCGCAGCCAGTCAGAACTTGCGCGGCGTAGACAGCGAATTTCGCAAATTTTCGCGGGCCAAAACGCTAATCTAAAGCCGCGAATTCCACGTATTTCTCCATCGCAACCAGCAGGAGCCAGCGCGCGGTAGGGCTGAAAAAATAGTGGTGTTCGGGGACCTGCTCCATTATAAATTTTAAAAAATCGTAAAAATATTCAGGCGCAAATTTAACCTCGGCGCTCGTTAGACTATCGCCCAGATAGTAGATTTCGCCGCTAAAAATCCTCGCTTTTACCGCGGGGTTTGCGTCTATGAAGCTTCTAGCACCGGCAAAGTTCAGGCAGTCTGCGGTCGCGTAATCTTTCAATCCCCGCAAGACGGGTTTGGAGCCGACGAAGGCGAAATTTTCCTCTATAAAGCGCGCTCCGCCCTCGCTTACTTGCCAGCGATCGCCTAAGCTCGATAAAAACGCAAACATCTCATCGTCTGCGGATCTGAAATTCGCAGGCCCGTTTTTATGATCCATTTTCGTCCTTTTTGAATTTGTAGTCGCTTGCAGTCGCGAACCGCTCCGAGCCGTCATTTAACGTCGCAGTAGCATTCAAAGACCGCTGCGAACGCGGATAAAATTCTACTCGCAAGCATTGCCTTATAAAACCGCGTAGTGTTTGTGACGATCAGACAGAGAGCGCTTAGCAAACGGCAGCTAAACGATAGGCGCTCATCACATGAAGCAGTGAGCGAAGATCAAGCAAGCTACGATCAAATGAACTACGCCTAGCGAGCGACCAAACAAGCAGCGGCTAAATTTAAAATTCCGCAGCCTGCTAAGCTAGAGCTTAAATAATCGCCGCGCAAGACAAATCAAGACAAATCAAGACAAATCAAGACAAATCAAGACAAATCAAGA
>CAURFS010000145.1:0-5217 GCA_963523845.1 uncultured Campylobacter sp.
GATTAGATTCGCTACAGCATTGTTATTTAGCAAAATTTCATGGATCGCGATACGTCCACCGCCAAGCTTTGGCAAAAGCGATTGCGAAATGACCGCGGTAAGTGACACGGAGAGCATATTTCGCACTTGGAGCTGCTCGCCGCCATCAAAGCTATCGATAATACGGTTGATCGTTTGCATCGCGGAGTTGGTGTGTAGCGTACCAAATACCAAGTGGCCGGTCTCAGCCGCGGTAATGGCGATCGAGATAGTTTCTCTATCACGCATCTCGCCCACAAGGATAATGTCCGGGTCCTCACGCAAGGCAAATTTTAACGCATTAGCGTAGGAATGGGTATCGGTGCCAATATTTCTGTGAGAAAAAAGCGCTTTTTTATTAGTATGGACGAACTCAACCGGATCTTCAACGGTGATGATGTGCTTGCGCTCTTTTTCGTTGATCTCGTTTAGCATCGCGGCAAGAGTAGTTGATTTACCGCTACCCGTAGGTCCGGTAACCAAAATCATGCCTTTTTCGTGCTTAACTACCTCTTTAAAAATCGTAGGGGCTTTTAAATCGTCCAGGCTAGGAATATCGATAGGAATAATACGAAATGCGGCAGCCAAATCACCGTTCATAGTGTAATAGTAGTTGCCACGGAAGCGTCCGATATTAGGAAGCTCGATCGCAAAGTCGAGCTCTTTATTTTCCTCGAGCGCACTTTTTTGAGCATCGGTAATGAGCGCATAGCAGATATACTCGATATCCGTGCCCTTAAGCGGATCCATGGCAAGTGGGCGCAATGTTCCGTCGATACGTATTTGAGGCGCCGAGCGCGAAACTAAGTGAAGGTCGCTCGCTTTGTTAAAAACGACGGTTTTTAGTAGGGTTTCGATATCTACTAAATTTCTTTGAACTTCTTCCATAAAATTCCTTTCAATCTATGATTTTCGGTACTACGAAGTAGCCGCCTTCGGACTGCGGAGCATGCTTTAAGACGCTTTCTGCGACGTCGCTTTTGCGTGGAATATCTTTGCGAAACGGAGTACCGCCTTTTAGCGTAGTGATAGCCACCTCGCCGCTTTGTAAATCTAGCTCATTTAAAATTTCTACAAAATCTACGATATTATTTAATTGCCCTTTAAATTCTTCTCGCTTAGCATCTGGAATTTTAAGAGCAGATAGCCTTTCCAGCTTACTTAGCAAGGCGTCGTCTATTATCATAACTTTCCTTTTTCTGATAAATGCGACATTATATCATAAAAATTCTTTATCTTAGGCGGTATTTAAAATTTTTTATGCTACAATTACGCCGATTTTCTCAAATAAAGGACTAAGTTTTGGCTTTAAAAGACGACATCGAAGGCGTGAAAAAAGAGATTGGCACAGAAGAGCAGTTTCTAGAAAGTGTCATAAAAAGTGAAATTTTCGTAAAAAAATACAAAAAGCCGCTGATATTTTTGGCTGCGGTTTTGATCGTAGCATTTATCGGATATTACGCAAATGAATTTCTAAGCGATCGCCGCATAGCAAGTGCTAATGCGATCTATGACGAACTGCTTAACAAGCGCGATGACACTAAGCTAGCCGAGCTTAAGCAAAAAGATATAAATCTATACGCTCTTTATATTTTGCAAAACGGCTCTGCAGACGAGCGAGCGGCGCTAGAAAATACCCAAGGCATCGATGTTATGCTAAAAGAGATAATAAATCTACAAAACGGCAAACAAGGCGGGGTACTACTCGCCGATTACGATTCTTTGCTTAAGGGCTATGACCTGCTAAAAGAAGGCAAAATCGAACAAGCTCACGCAGAGCTAGATAAAATCCCACTCAACTCGCCAGTTCGTCAAATCGCACTTGCTTTGAAACACTATGGAGGCAATAAATAATGAAAAAAACGCTGATATTTACGCTTTTACTATCGTTTTTATTTTTAGGCTGCTCGACGAAGCGCCAGTATTTTGAACCCAGCGACGAAAACATCACAGGTGATATGAAATTTAACGGCTCACTGCCATCAGAAATCGTAGCGATTAGTAAAGATGGTGCTACGCTAAAAGACGGCGAAGTCATCTCTAAAAACGGCTTGGTGAAAAATTTCAAAGTCTTAAAAAGTGAGAAATTTTTAGGCGAATATGACGGAAATTTCGTCGTAACCGACATCAATGGCACGCTTAAAGTAGTTGGTAGCACAGGTGCCGTAAAATTTGAAAAAGCCCTCGGCAGACAAGCGCTCAGTGCAAATATACGCGGCGATGATTTGGCTTTAGTGATGAGTGATGACTCGATCATGCTTATCAAGCTAAGCTCGGGCGCAGTGGTACTCGATCATAAAGTCGGCGATGCATTCGCAATCGATTCGCGCGTAGCGTCACCAATATTTATCAACCAGCTTATCGCTTATCCTGCGTTAGACGGACTAGTCAGCATCGCAGAAAACGTAGGCGGGCGCTCGGCACGCGATTTCGTCGTGAGCAACCAGCCGTTTTTTAACAACATTATCGCCTTAGAAAACAAGGGCGATAACCTTTATGCTGTGACCGCCACTAGGCTAATGCTGGTAAGTCCTGCGGGCAATAAAAATCATAACGTAGACATCAAAGACGTGATTTTTAGCGGCGATAGAATTTATCTTTTCTTAAAAGACGGCAGAGTCGAGCTACTGGATCGCGGGCTAAATTTGATCAAATCGCGCAAATTCACCTTCGCGCAGTTTAGCGGCGCGCTACTTAGCGGCGGCTATTTGTATATCATCGAGCGTAATGGCTACGTCATCCGCGTGGACGAAAATTTAGAGGGACAAGCGATCTACGAGCTAAATGGCGAGTTCGAGGATAAGTCCTTTATCGCAGGCAGCTCATTTTACTACGACGATAAAATTTTAAATTTTGATGCTAGATAAAATTTCAAAACTTTGCGTTCGCGAAGACCTTTTGCTTCAAAAATTCCAAACGCTAGATATCGCTAGCTTCACGCGCTCGCGATCATACGGCGCGTATTTTGGCGTGGATCTGAAAAGCTACAATGTCCTTTTATTTATGCGCGACGCAAAATCTCGCTTTGTAATGCGCGATGCGGAATTTCTGCTCTCACTCGCAAGCGACATTAGCGCAAGCCTAGGCAAGGTCGTAAAAAAGCGCGTGCTGTTTTACAACTCGCAGATGTGCTCTAAAAGCGCGAAATTTTTAAAAGAAAACGGATTTAGCCTCTATGCTTTTGTGTGACGTAGGAAATTCCAGGGTTAAATTTTATAAAGGCGGCGTAACGCAAAGTATGCCCGTAGCGGAGTTTATGCGGTACGAGCCGAAGGAGCGAATTTTTTTCATTAGCGTAAACGATAGCGTGAAAAAAAAGCTAAAAAATCCTCTGTTTGTCGATCTGGCGTCGCACTTTGAGCTAAAAACCGCCTACCGCGGGCTTGGGATCGACCGCATAGCGGCGTGTTCGGCCGTAAACACCGGCGTCGTCGTCGATGCGGGCAGTGCGATCACCGTGGATTTGATGTTTAAAAGCTCACACCTAGGCGGATTTATAATGCCTGGTATCGGCACGCTTTTAAAGTCGTTCGCGAGCATCGCGCCCGTGCTGGACGTGACGCTTTCAACCAATATCGATCTGGACCCGCTACCGCAAAAGACCGTGAATGCCGTAAACTACGGGATTTTAAAGCCTATCGTGCTTACTATCGAAAACATCGCGGGCAATAATAAAATTTACTTCACTGGCGGCGATGGAGCTTATCTGATGCGGTATTTTCGCAACTCGATCTATGAAAAGGATCTGATCTTTAAATCGATGGTAAGCTTGATCGCAAAAAAGGGGCTCGCATGATAACCATAGCGCTACCGAAAGGCCGCATAGCCGACGATACGCTCAAAATTTTCAAAACCATCTTCGGGCTTGATTTTGCCTTCGAGGATCGCAAACTCATAATGCAAGAGGGGGATTTTAAATTCCTCTACGTCCGCAACCAAGATATCCCTACTTACGTTATGGGCGGTGCGGCGGATATCGGCGTAGTGGGGCTTGACGTGCTTGAGGAGCACCGCCCCGACGTACTTACGCTGCTCGATCTTAAAATCGGAAAATGCCGCGTCTGCGTGGGCGTACATGCGGGCACTCAGCTAAACTACGGCGCTCCGAGCCTAAACATCGCTACGAAAATGCCGAACATCACTCGCGAATACTTCGCATCCAAGGCCGTCGCCGTAAATATCATCAAGCTCTACGGCTCAATCGAGCTAGCCCCGCTCATAGGGCTTGCCGACGCTATCGTCGATGTCGTGGAGACCGGCGCTACGATGAAACAAAACGGCCTGCAGCCCGCAGAAACCATAATGCAAAGCTCCGCACACCTCATCGCAAACAAAAATAGCTTCGTACTAAAACGCGATGAAATTTTAAATTTAAGAGATAAATTAGCCCACACGATCGCGTAAACGCTCGCTTGCCCAACCACGCAGTGCTTGCGGTCGGCGCGGCATATTTTGCGTGGGTGATCATCGCCGTCTTGGCGCGCTGTTGTTTAAAAAACTGCTGCTGCGTATAGAATTTTACGGCGGCAACCGCACCGATTAAATTTCAAACCAGCTTACAAATTTGATCTATCAAGAAACGGAAGCGCTGTCGAGCCACGGGGCGTAAAATTTTAAAATTCTATCGCTACAAATTTTAAAATTTAGCCTAAATTTACAGCTCGTAGAATTCCTAAATTCTAAAACCCTGCGGCATAGAATTTCAAAATTCCACTTCACAATTTTATGCCGTAAAATTTAAAATTCTCGCGAACTCTAAATTTGAGCTCAAATTTCCGTGGCTTGGAAACAACAGAATTTCTGAATTTCAACTCGCTAAATTTCGCCGCCCAAAATCGTGCAAAATTTAATCGGTGCTGCTCTTTAAGCGTAGAAAGTAGCCCGCGCCAAAATCAAGATGCTAGCCGCCCACATCGCAACTAAGTAAAGCTCCGCAAATCCTGCGTATAAGCCAATCCCTGCCATGGCGACATTTGAAAAACTACTTCATAAGGCTTACAAAGCCCGCACAAGCAGCATTATCACCTATATTTTCGGGCAGGATAAATACACTTGGCGCGAGCAATATATACAGCGCAAAAAATTTCAAATACAGCCGTTTAACAATTTTGATAAATTTTGGATTTAAGACAGGTTGTATCCCGGCGCCCGGCTCGAGCCCAGTCCGCGCTAGCTTGATTTTTTCGGGCACCGTTTGCT
>CAURFS010000146.1:0-5146 GCA_963523845.1 uncultured Campylobacter sp.
GGCATTATGCATATTTGAATGAGAAAAAGCAAGCCGTAAAGGAGCAGATCAAACTCGAAGAGGAGCGGTTTTTCGCCACTTTGGCAAACGGCATCGAGCTTTTTAACGAGGAGCTTGCGCGCACTAAAGAAATTTTTAGCGGCGAGGTCGCGTTTAAGTTATACGATACCTACGGCTTTCCGCTCGATCTGACCGCCGATATGCTGCGCGAGAAAAATTTGCGCGTGGATGAGGCTAAATTTGATGCGCTTATGAGCGAGCAAAGGCAGATAGCTAAAGCCGCATGGAAGGGTAGCGGCGATAAAAACGTTCGTGGCGATTTCAAGGCGCTGTTAGAGAAATTTGGTGAGAATAAATTTAGCGGTTACGAAGAGCTTAGCCGCACGAGTAAGGTTTTAGCACTACTTAACGAGGATTTTGCGGAAGTGGATGAGCTCAAAGCCGGCGATATCGGCTGGGCGATGTTTGATGTCACTCCGTTTTATGCACAAAGTGGCGGTCAGACGGGCGATAGCGGCGAAGTGGAGTCCATAGCCGATGTGTTTGATACGCAGAAATTTTATGGGCTAAATTTATCCCACTTGCGCCTTAATCGTAACCTGAAAATCGGCGATATAGTCGGGCTCAAGGTTTCTGAGGAGCGTGAACAGATTGCACGTCATCACAGCGCGACGCACCTTTTGCACGCGGCGCTTCGTGCGGTGCTAGGGGCTCATATCGCTCAAGCAGGAAGCTTGGTTGAAGCGGACCGCTTAAGATTTGACTTCTCGCATCCTAAGGCACTTAGCGACGAGGAGCTAGCTAAAATCGAGGAATTTGTAAATAACGCCGTTTGCAAGGGCTGTGCGGCAAAAACTGAGATTATGGATATAGATGACGCTAAAAACAGCGGCGCGATTGCGCTTTTTGGCGAAAAATACGGCTCAAAAGTGCGCGTTGTGAGCTTTGGAGAGATTAGTAAGGAGCTTTGCGGCGGAATTCACGTGCGTAATTTAAGCGAGATAGGACCGTTTTTTATCGTCAAAGAAAGCGGCGTAAGTGCGGGTGTTAGGCGTATCGAGGCAGTTTGTTCGCGAGCTGCTTTAAATTTGGCGCTTCAAAATCGCGCTAAGCTTGCTGAAATTTCTGCGGAGCTAAAAGGGATTGAGCCTCTCCGCGCGATTGAGAAATTAAAAGATGAGATCAGATCGCTAAAAGATCAGATCAAGCATGCAAGCAGTTCTCATGCACTGGCTTTTCTAAATGTCGGTGATACCAAACTTTGCGTAGCCTCGGTCGAAAGCGGTGATATAAAAACTATGATAGACGAGTTTAAAAATAGCCACGAAAAGGCGGCGATAATGCTGATGCAAGTAGGCACCGACGGCAAAATTTCAATCGCGGCAGGCGTTAAAAACGCGCCGATCAAAGCTGGCGAGTGGGTTAAGCTAGCGGCGCAAATTTTAGGCGGCGGCGGCGGCGGACGCGACGATTTTGCGACCGCAGGCGGCAAGGACGTGCTAAAAATCGAAGAAGCGATTAAAGAAGCGATCGCCTACGCAAAAGGTAAAATTTGAACGAGATCGATTCGAGCTTCATCAAAGCTTCGCAAATTTTACCGCTGATTCACATTTTAAGCGTGATTTTTTTAGTCTGCGCGCAGATCTGCGTATTTTTGATCGCGCGGATTTTTATGAATTTAAGCAGTAAAAGCCAAGCAGATGCGAAGGATGTAAAATTTACAGAAATTTTACGATATATGAAACGCTATGAGCAGTTCTTTGCACTATTTTTGGTGATCGTTTGCGTAAGTGGATTTTTTCTTGCGGACGGCGGAGGTTTTAAATTTTCAGATCCTATGGTAAAAGGCGCGATTGCGACGCTATGGGCTGGCGCCGGCTTTATACTACTAAATTGTATCTACATGCATTATAAAATTTCATCTATGAAGCGAGCTTTGGAGGCAGGCGATGAGCTTGAGGCGAATGAGCATTTAATCATCGTCGTTAAATATTTCATCCCACTAAATATCGTAGTCACGCTGATTTGCGTTTATTTGGGCGTGACGGTGGGCGAGTTTTGATGATTTATTTAGCTTCCAGTTCGCCTACTAGAGCGCAAATTCTAAAGGATAACGGCGTAGAATTTACGCAAATTCCTTTTAATTTCGATGAAAGCGGCATTAGCAAGGATGATGCACGCACCTATGCTTACCGCGTTGTCTCGGCCAAGAAAGTGCAGTTTTTTAAAATTTATAAAAATTATGATAGAGTGCTGTTTGCCGATAGCTCCGTACTTGCCGGCGGCGAAATTTTAGGCAAGGCGCGGGATGAAGCGGACGCGTTAAGGATGCTGCGAGCTCAAAGCGGTGCTAGCTGCGCCGTTTATACTGCGATGATTTTTTGCAGTAAGGCGCTGGAGCTTTCGGCACTTAGCGTCGCAAGCTTTGAATTTGCGGAATTTAATGAAGCGGATTTAAAAGGCTATATCGCTAGCGGCGATTGGCGTGGCAAGGCGGGTGCGATGAGTATCGAAGGCTTTAACGAAAAATATATCTTAAGCTCGCGCGGTTCTAAATTTACTGCGATGGGGCTTGATCTGGAAAATTTAAAGAGGTTTGTATGGTAAGAGTTTTATTTAGTTTTATTACGGTTTGTGCGTTTGCCGCGGGCGGAATTTTTTTGTATTTTTACTCGCAAATCCGCTTGGAATCGGACTCCATAATCAATTATCATCCCGAGCTTACGACTAAAATTTATGACCGCAACGGTAATTTGATAGCCAACGTTTTCAATGAACAAAATAGAATTTACGTAAAATTCGACGAGATCCCAGGTCGCGTGATCGAGGCGCTCGTGGCTATCGAGGATACGGCGTTTTTCGAACACGGCGGTGTGAATGTCGAGGCGATTTTTAGGGCGATTATTAAGGATGTCAAAGCGATGAAATTTGTCGAAGGGGCTTCCACGATTACGCAGCAGATCACGAGAAATTTAGTTCTTTCGAGCGAAAAGAAGCTTGATCGCAAGATCAAAGAAGCGATCCTATCGCTTAAAATAGAAAATGCTCTAAGTAAGGAACAAATTCTAGAGCGTTACTTTAACGAAGTGTATTTCGGGCATGGATATTACGGCATCCGCACGGCGGCTTTAGGATATTTTAAAAAAGATTTGCAAGATTTAAGCCTTAAAGAGATCGCGATTTTAGTGGGCTTGCCGAAAGCTCCTAGCAGCTTCGATCCTACTAAGCACCTGGATTTGTCGCTTTCGCGCGCCAATAATGTGATTTATAGGATGCATGAGCTCGGCTGGATAAATAAGACCGAATATGAGCTTGCGATGAACGAGCAGCCTACGATCTACAACGAAACGCTCACGCAAAATGTAGCGCCGTATGCCGTAGATGAGATCATAAAAGAAGCCGAAAAAATTCTACCGGACGTTCGCACGGGCGGATACCGTATAGATACGAGTCTTGATCTAAAGGCGCAAGCGATGGCGCAAGAGGCATTAGTTTTCGGCTACAATGAAATTTTAAAGCGCAATAAAGACGCCAATGCAAGCAACGTAAACGGCGCTATGGTCGTCACGCATCCGCAAAATGGCGAAATTTTAGCCTTAGTAGGCGGCGTGGATTACGCGAAATCAAATTTCAATCGCGCCAGCCAATCCCAGCGCCAAACCGGCTCCAGCTTTAAGCCTTTCGTCTATCAAATCGCCCTCGATATGGGCTACTCGACGATGACCGAAGTTCCCGATATAGCTAGAGAATTCGACGACGGCAGCGATAAAACGTGGAAGCCGAAAAATTACGACAAGACTTACAGCGGCTACATCACGATCAAAGAAGCTTTAACACGCTCGCGTAACCTTGCCTCGATCAATCTGATGCAATCTATCGGCGTTGATCGCGCGGTAAAAAAGCTGGGCGAGTTCGGCTTTAAGAACGTCCCGCCCGCCCTGTCGGTGGCTATCGGCAGCTACGGAATTTCGCCGCTTGAATACTCCACGATGTATTCGATGTTCCCGGGGCTTGGGATTACTGCAAAATCAAAATTTATCGTTTCGATTACCGATAAGGATGGCAAAACTCGCTTTATCGAGCCTGAGAGACGTCGCGTGCTGCGCCCTGAACAGGCATATCTGATGACTACGCTGCTAAAAAATATCGTGCAGCGCGGCACCGGTACTCGCGCGCGAGTGCAAGGCATCGACATAGCGGGCAAAACAGGCACCTCAAACGATAGCATAGATGCATGGTTTTGCGGCTTTACGCCGGATTTGCAGATCATAATCTGGTATGGCAACGACGATTATAAACCTATGCGAAAGGTCGAGGGTGGCGGGCGTACTGCAGCACCGGTATTTGCAAAATTTTTAGATGCCTATTTAAAAGAATATCCGCAAACCAAGCGCAACTTCACCGTCCCAGACGGCGTTTTTAGCCGCCAGTACAACGGCAAGGAGGAGTATTACACTAAAATTTCGCCGCTTCCTAAACCTCGCGAAAGTAGCAGCGACGGATCATTTTAAATTTAGAGCAAATCCAAATTTGATCCGTTTTCGGAAGCCCTTGCATAGATTGCGTTTATTAAGCACAATATAAATATGCTAATTTATAGTTTGTTTAAGGTTGTAGGCGCTAAAATGCGTAATCATTTTATTTAGGGGTTAAGATTGCAGGATATAGAATTCGAAAGTAAAAAGATAAGAATAGAAAATACTCGTGTAAAATTCGGCAAATTTTTTACGAAATTATGTTTTATATATTTTTTATATTCTCTTAGCGCCTTTATAATTCCTAAAAATATTTTAGATATTTCTCCTGCGTGCTTGAATTTCGTAAATTTTATGAAAAGCTATTTTCCAAATATCGAAATTATCGGTAGTATTAGCCCATACACCCAACTTTCTGAATTTTACGTTAGTATTATGTGGATATACGGGATTATTATTTTTGCGGTTTCTAGCTTATATTCATTGGTTTATTATATTTACTTTTGCAGATATGATGATGATTTTATATTGCTTTCAAAAAAGAAGTGTGAAAACGATTGCCCGTTTTTGTTGCTTCCGTTTATGTTTGGTCTTGGTATTTTTATGTTTGAGGTTTATTATACCGGATATTTTGCAAGCAGCGGTATAAGCATAAGAACAAGCCATTTTAT
>CAURFS010000147.1:0-5107 GCA_963523845.1 uncultured Campylobacter sp.
AATTCTCGTCAGGGATTGAATTTTGCTTGGTGAAATCATCGCTTTTAAAATTCTCTAGGCTTTCTGATTCTGTAAAATTCCATCCATCTTCGCAATTTTGCGGCTTTTTGGCTACACAATCCGTATAATTTTTTGCAGCGTTTGCTATTGAATTTGAAGCGGTGGAATTTTCTGAGTTATTTTTGCCATCAAAGCTCGTGGGTTTTTGCGCGTAATTGTGCGAGCCGCTACTTTCGTCGTCTTGCGAGCCTTGCGCGCTACCTATAGAATTTTGCATGACGTAATCGTCCGCGCTAGAGCTTACGTTTTTGATAGAATTTTGCGCCGCAGAATTCGTGCTATTTGCAGAATTTTGCGAGGACACGGGATTTTGTGAAGCAAGCGCGGGCGAAACGAGCGTTAAATTTTGCGAAATTTTTACCGCGACGGCACTTGGCAGCGAAATCCTCTTTCTTTGCAAAGCGTTTAAGATGATCTCTTGATTGTTTAAATTTGGCGCTTCTATGATCGCCGTGCGGTAGCCCTGCTCGCTTAGAATTTCGGCGAAATTTGCTGCAATCACGCTCTTGCCGACTCCGCCCTTGGCGCTTAAAAAATTTACGATTTTAGTTTGCATATCAGTCCTCTTTTAAATTTCATCTCTCCAAGTGGCAAAATCACGCTTATGCGCTCGCAAACACCAGGATGCGGCAGCGCGAGCCGTTCGCAGGCACGCACCTTTACGCTTGCATATAAAATATCCACGTCCAGCGTGCGCGGCGCGTTTTTGAAGCTCCGTTTGCGCCCAAATCGTAGCTCCGCGCGTTGCATGATTTTAAGCAATGTAAGCGGTGGCAGAGAGCTTTGCACGAGCATCACGGCGTTTAAAAAATTTTCCTGTCGCAAAAAGCCGAACGGCTTGTTTTTTAAAATCAACGAATTTTGCGCTACGAAAAAGCGCGTATCGCTTTGTAAAACGCGGTAAAATCGCTCGAAGCGCCGCCTGGCGTCCCCTAAATTTCCGCCGAGCCCGAGCAGGTATAAATTTTTAAAATTTCCGCGCTCGCGGCGCCTCATCGGGAAAACGGCGCTTTTTACGACGCACAGCGCGTCCGCGCACTCGTAAAATCCGTTTTCTTTAAGCCGCATGTTCACCTAGCTACTCGCTTAAAATTTCAGCCCCGTTTTCGCGCACGACCACGACGTCCTCGATGCGCACGCCAAACTCGCCAGGCAGATAGATCCCCGGCTCCAGGCTAAAGACCATCCCCTCTTTTAGCACGGCATCTCCGCGCTTTGAGATAAACGGAAGCTCATGAATATCGACTCCCACGCCGTGTCCGGTGCTATGAAAAAACGCCTCGCCGTAGCCCTGAGCGGCGATAAAATCCCTAGCCGCCGCGTCGATCTCGCGCGCCTTTTTGCCGGGCATAACCGCCGCGATAGCAAGAGCTTGCGCCTCTTTTACGATCTCGTAAATTTCTTGCCGTTTGGCGTTTTTAAAATTTTGCTCCTTGCCGAAGTTAAAATTTTCATCAAAGCACGCCGTGCGCGTCCTATCGGAGCAGTAGCGGTTAAATTTAACCCCCGCATCAAGCAGGAGCAAATCGCCCTCTCTCAGCCGCTTTTTGCTCGGCAGAGCGTGCGCCTTCGCGGCATTTTCGTTTATCGCGACGATAGGCGAAAAGCTAAGCGCGAGCTCGCCCTTTTTCTTAAAGATGAGCTCGGCGTTAAAAAACAGCTCCTCTTCGCTCATGCCTTCGCCGTTAGCGCGCACGAACGCGGCAAATTCGTCAAATCTTTCCGCACCCAGCTGCGCCGCTCGCTTTAAAATTTTTATCTCATCCTCTGATTTTATTATGCGCGAAATTTGCGAAAAATTCGCCCGCGCCTTAAATCTTATCCCAAGGTCCTTGCTCAGCGCTTCCCACTCGCCCGCGCTAAAATCGTACGGGTTGTAGCTAAGCTCAGCAACGCCCGCTTTTCGCAAAAATAGTCGCGCGTCTTTTATCAAATTTCGCTCGACCTCGATCACCTCGGTGTCTTTGCAAAGCTCGCGCGCCTCGATGCTATAGCGCGCGTCGGTGAGGAAAAATTTACGCCCGCCGAGGCTTAAAAATATCGCGTTATCGCAGCTGTATCCGCACTCGTGATAAACGGCGTTTTCGTCCTTTAGGATAAAATTTTTCAAAATTTAACCCCAAGCTTAATCGGCTTTCTGCTCGGCTCTGGCGGCTTTGATCTGCTCAAAAATTTGAATCATTCCGATCATCGCCAGATGGTATCCCACGGGGCCGAATCCGATGATCTGACCTGCTGTTACGGGCGCTATTAGACTTTTTTGTCTAAGCTCCTCCCTGCGAGCGATGTTTGAGATATGCACCTCGATCACGGGCAGGCTGACTGCGGCAAGCGCATCGCGGATAGCAAGCGAAGTATGCGTGTAGGCGGCGGGATTGATGATGATGCCATCGCAAGTGCCGAAGCACTCTTGGATCTTATCGACGATCTCGCCTTCGAAATTGCTCTGAAAAAACTCGATCTCGTTGCCGCTCTGATCGGCGACCGCCTTCATCTGCTTATGGATATCCTCCATCTTCATAACCCCGTAAATAGCGGGTTCGCGCATACCGAGCATATTGATATTCGGTCCTTGAATCACCATAATTTTCATTTTTGCGTCCTTGTTTTGAAATTTAAGCAAAAATTATAACCAAAGCGAGCTTATTTTTTACTATGGCGCCAAATTTGCCCGCTCAAGCCCAAGCGATAAAATTTTATCTCTAACTTTAGCACGGAAGAGAAGTTTATGCTAAAATCACGCGCTGTTTTAGATAAGGAAAACGATGAGAATTTTAAGGGCGAAGTGGGTTCTTGTCTGCGATGAGAATTTTAAAATTTTAAAAGATGGCGCGATCGTCTTTGACGAGAAAATAATCGAGGTCTGCGCCTTTGCTAGTGCGGCGCGCAAATATCCGCAAGCCGAAATTTTGGACTTTAGCGGCGACATAGCGATGCCTGCGTTTATAAATCCGCACGTGCATTTGGAATTTAGCGCAAACAAAGGCACGCTGCGTTACGGCGATTTTTTGGATTGGCTAGGCAGCGTCATCGCCTCAAGGCAGCAGCTGGATGCCGCAGCACGCGGACGGCTGATCTTGGAGCAGATCGCCGCGATGATGCGAAGCGGCGTGGGCACGATCGGCGAAATTTCAAGCTTCGGCGGCGAGGCTGAAGCTTGCGCGCAAAGCGGCATTAGAACTGTGTTTTTTAATGAAATTCTAGGTGCGAGCAAGGATGCTGCGGCGGAGAATATTTTGAAATTTAAGCAGCGTTTTGAGCGCTCAAAGGCGCTCGCAAGCTCGCTTTTTATCCCCGCCGTGTCGGTGCACTCGCCGTACTCGACGCACCCGCAGATTACGGAGTTTGCGACGAAGTTTGCCCGCGAAAACGGGCTTGCTATAAGCACGCATTTTATGGAGAGCGCGTATGAGCGGCAGTGGCTGCGCACCGGTCGCGGTAAATTTAAAGCCTGGCTTGCTAAATTTAACCCAACGCCCGCGCCTTTTTACTCGCCGCAGAGCTTCGTAGTGCATTTTAGCAGGCTTCGCACGCTTTTTACGCATTGCGTTTGGGTGGATGATTTTAGCATCTTTGATCCGAAGCTCCACTCGATCACGCACTGCGCGCGCTCCAACCGCCTGCTTAGCAAAAAGCGGCTAAGCTTTAAAAAGCTGCTCGCAAGCGGACTTAATTACAACATCGCTACCGACGGGCTTAGCTCGAATTTTAGCCTAAGCTTTTTAGACGAGCTACGCGCAAATTTAATGATGCATGACGAGCTGGGCCTAGCGGAACTGGCGCGGGCGTTACTTTTAGGCGCGACGAGAAACGCTGCTGCGGCACTGGGGCTAAGCTTGGGCGAGCTAAAAGAGGGCAAACTCGCCGATATCGCCGTTTTTGAAGGCATTGAGTGCGAGCAGAGCCAGCTGGCGCTACAGCTCATTTTGCAGAGCAAAAACGCAAAATCACTTTTTATCGAAGGAATGAAATGCAATTTCTAAAGAATATCTTTGCGCCGATCGGCGCCGTGCTCGGGTTTATCAATAAATACTTTAAATCCTTGATTTTTCTGCTTATTTTGTTTTTGATTTTCGCAGGCGGCGAAAGCGCGCAACAAAAGGGCGCGAATCTCGCTCAGCTTTCATTAAGCGGCGCGATAATGGACGATAGCGAAATTTTAGAAAAGATCGAAACTCTGAAAAACGACGAGACGATCAAAGGAGTGCTTCTGCTGATCGACAGTCCCGGGGGCGCGCTAAGCCCGAGCGTAGAAATTTCGCTGGCGATCAAGTCTCTAAACTCGCGCAAGCCGGTCGTCGCCTACGCCAAGGGCACGATGGCGAGCGGCAGCTACCTAGGCGGCGTGTGGGCAAGTAAAATTTACGCAAATCCGGGCAGCTTCATCGGCTCCATCGGCGTGATAATGCAGGGCTTAGACGTGAGCGAAGCGGCCGCTAAGTTAGGCTTTGCCGAACAGATCGTCAAAGCGGGCGAGCTCAAAGAAGCGGGCACGATGATGAGAAAATGGAGTGACGCGGAGCGCGCAAGCCTACAAGCCCTGGTGGACGAGAGCTATGAGCTATTTACGCGCGAGGTGGCGCAGGCGCGCTCGCTGGATCTTAGGAAGCGCGATACGTGGGCGAATGCGCGAGTATTTTTAGCTAGCGGCGCCAAAGGCGTCGGGCTTATCGACGAGGTGGGCTCTTTGGAGGATGCTAAGGGCGCGCTCGTAAAAGCTAGCGGCGTAGCAGATCCGATCTGGCAGGAGCCTTCGGCGTATGAGAAGATGATAGATAAGCTAGCAAATAAAAGCGAGAGTTTGGTGCGCGGCGCGTTCGGCGCGAAGCTGATGGCGTATTAGAATTTTAGAAATTTCGTAGAAATTTTAAAATATGAGGGAATTTTAAAAGTAGAATTTTGTATGTAGAAGCTACACCGGGTTTGATTACTTTTAAATTTCCTCGCTTTTTCATTTGGCGTTTCTTTAAAATTTTACCTTTTTTGTGAATTTTTCTTTGTTTAAGAACTCCTCATTTTTCTACCAATTATTCAGCCCCCTTTAAGC
>CAURFS010000148.1:0-5040 GCA_963523845.1 uncultured Campylobacter sp.
ACCGACTTCCATTCCTCCTCAAAAATTCTATTTTGCCTTTGATTTTTAAGTGTTTCTTGAAATTTAGCTTCGTTTAATTTGCAGTATTCTTTTGCCAGCTTAAACAAACCCTGCGCGTCGTAAGCCTTGCCCTCATAAAAAGTCATAACCCTTTTTAAAGATGAGTCTAACATCTCTTGTTTATATGATTTAATCCTCTGCTCTACATCCACGTCGCAGACCATCTTGACCGTCTTTAATCCGCCGTTTTCCTCTTTACTCCAAGTAATATTTTTGCAGATTTTCGAACCCTCGATCGCCGTACCGATACTCATAGATTCAAAATCGGGCAGGGTGTAGTCTTTCACGAGCTGTATCTCATCCGCGCCGCATCCTGCAAAAATAAATGCCGCAAGTGCAGCGCCTAATGCGTATTTCATACTCGCTCCTTCAAGAAAAGTTAACGAGCAATGCTACCCGCCTCTGTTTAATAATGGATAAATTTAAAGCTTAAATTTGAGATAAATTCGAGAAGCATGTGGCTAAAAGCGTGAAAGATAAAATTTAAAGATGGAGTTTTTAAAAGAATTTGGCGAGAGAGGGAGGGAATCGAACCCCCCGGAAAACGGTCAACCGCCCTCCTATCGGATTTGAAGTCCGCAGACGCCACCAGGTCGCCATCCTCTCCAAATGCGGGAATTATAGCGAGATAAAATTTATTTAGCTTTAAAGAGGCTAAATTTTAAGCCTTTTCGGCTCATTATTAACGACGGCAGGATTATGAGCGCGCCCAGAAGCAGCAGGCTCATCACTAGACATATCAGTAGCCCAAAGTAGATCGTAGGCCAGAAATTACTCATCATCATCACGCTAAAGCCCAAAATGATCGCAAACGACGTATAATACATCGCGTATCCGATACTTGCGTGGCTTGCGCGGATCGCCGCGGCCTCGTCGCCAAGGCGCGCAAACTCGCGCTTGTATCGATAGATATAGTGGATGACATCGTCCACACCGATACCGATGCTAATCGCTGCTATCGTAATACTCATGATATCTAGTGGAATGCCCGCAACCCCCATGATGCCGAAGCAGGCGCAAAGCGGGATTAAATTTACGACGATCGCGATAAGCGCGTATGAAAACGAGCGAAAGATGATCACGAAAAGCACGAAAAGCACGAGCACGGTGATGCCCAGGGTGTCTATCTGCGAGCTCATCAGGCTTTGAAGCATATTGTTATAAAGCACCATTATGCCGCTAATCTGCACCGTGACGTTATCCTTAGCGAGTAGGGAGTCCAGATCGCGCTTAAGATCGGCTAGAAACTGCGCCCTGCGGAGATTCGGATCGCTATCTATCGTGCGGATGCTAAAGTGCGCCTCGTTCGCTTCGATATTTACAAAGGGCGAAAGTACCAATTCGCGGTAATTTGCGGGCATTTCAGAGTAGATCAAAGCAAGGCTTAGATCGTCCAGATCGCGCCCCTGATTAATCTGTTTGCCGAGCTTTAAAAGCGATGCGAGCGAGCTTACGTTACCGATAAACTCGTGCCCCGCGACGTTTTTGTCCTTCAAAAAATCATCTATTTTGCCGATGATACGCATCTTTTCGGATGTGAACCAATACTGCGGCTTGTTCTCGTTGGCGGCGTATTCAGCTTCGAAATCGCCAAAATCGTCGCTCGCGGTGGAATTTTGCTCTAAATTTGCGGTGTGGGTTTGATCTAAATTTGCGGCTTCGCTTGGTTGCGCTGCCGCAGCGGAACCTTGCTCGGAAAAATTTTGATCATTTAAATTTTGCGCGATAGAATTTTGCGCTGTGGCGGTGGAATTTTGCCCCGCAGGATTGGAATTTTCGCCGCTCTTAAAATTTGCGCTACCGCTTGCGGAATTTTCACTCCCGCTAGCAGTATCTGCGCCGCCTGCACTTTTAAATTTAACGACGATATCAAGCGGGATCGTTCCGCCCAGATTGGTATCGATGACCTCCATACCCGCGCGGATGTCGGTGCTTTTTTTAAAGTAGCCGATGAAGCTGTTTTCGACGCGCAGCTGCGAGATACCGTATAGCCCAAAAATCACTGCCGCAGCGCATACGCCATAGACCGCGCCTCTGCTGCGTAGCGCCGTTTCAGCGCACCAAAGGGTAAATTTAAAATGCTGCTCGAAGCTGCGGTTATTGTGCGTGCGCCTTAGAAGCGACATAACCGCGCCGAATACTCCAAATGCCGTAACTAGCGAGATACTGATGCCTACGCTCATCATAATTCCCAGAGAAATTACGGGCTTTATATCGCAAAATATTAGCGACATAAAGCCGATAACGGTCGTAAAGATTGCAAAAAAGCAGGGTCTTGCGCGCTCGCGCAGCACCGCATAAACGAGCTGACGCTGCGAAAAGGCGTGAAAGCGTGCGCTAAACTCGCGGTAGGCGACGATTAGGTGGATACAGACCGAAACCGTTATGATGAGCTGAAGCGCTATGAAATTTGAGCTAATCACCGTAACCTCAAAGCTCAAAAAGCCGAATAATCCCGCCGCGAGCACGACCGAATACGCGCAGATGATGAGCGGCAGCAGGATAAATTTCGCCTGTCTAAAAAAGAGCCAAAAGCAAGCTAACAGAAGCACCAAGGCCGTAGGTCGCCAGATCCGAGCGGACGTAGCCTACCATATCGTCGGCGATCATATTTAGCCCGCCCAAAAACAGTCGGTCGCCCGCAAATTCCTTCTCAAAACCCGCGATCAACGCGCGCAAAGCCACAATGTCGCGGTGATCCTTTTCGCGCAGCTCGTCGCGATAGGATTTGAAATTTTGCTCCGAAGCTTTAAGCGCATCTTTGAGCTGTGAAATTTGAGCTTTGGAACTATTGCCCTCATGCTCCGCTTGCTTTAGAGCGCTTTTGGCTCCGTCTCTTAGGCGCAAAAGCTCCTCGTAGCGGGTCTGCGGTTTTAAATTTATTAAAATTGCGGTAGTGCGAAGATCGGCGCTTACTAAATTTGACGCATAAAAGGGGCTCGTAGAAAGCTCGCGCCTAGCTGCGGTTAAATTTACGTCTGCGTCGGTAAGAGTGGGTATGTGCTTAAGCAGCTCGCTCATACCCTCGCTTTTGTTTAGCAAAAGCGGCACATTCGTGATGTCCGTGACGCTAGCGACGAAATCCAGCTTAGAAAAAGCGGCATCCATCTGCGCTATCTTGCGGATCGTCTCGGGCGCTAAAAGATCGCCCGCGGGAGTGTAGGCGACGACTAAGAAATTCGGCGTTTCGTAGCGCTTGGATACTTCGCGCCAAATTTGAAGATCCTCGTCGTTATCAAGCAGTAGCGTCTGGGTCGAAGCGTCGATTTCGAGCTTTGTGGAGTAGTAGCCGAAAAACAGCGCCAGCGCCGTAAACAGCGCAAGCGTGATTTTCGGAAACGCGACGATTAGGCGAAAAATTTTTTTCAAATACCGCTCTTTTAGGCGTGCCGCTATTCGCCGCTATTGATGACGGTGGAATTTAGCCGCTTTATGAGCTCGTCAAAGCCCAAATTTTGCGTTACGTCGCCTAGCTGCGAGCGATAGGTTTGGATTAGGCTAACGCCCACGATATCGACATCGTAGATGCGCCAATCAGAGCCGTTAGGATAAAATTTAAAATCTATGTCGTAGTTTTTCTGCTCGCCGATGACCTGCGTTTTTAGCACGCGGCGCTTATCGCTCGGGCTTTGTTTACTTAGCACCTTCATATCCTGATCGGTATAAAGCGAAAGTTTTTCGATAAACGAGCGCTTTAGATGCGCCTCGAAGGCTTTATTAAATTCCGCGATCTGCGCCGGGCTAAGGCTAGCGTAATGCTTCGCAAGGGAGAGCTTCGCCATCATCTTATAATCAAAATAGCCGTCGAAAAGCGCAAAGATTTTCGCGGGCTTTGCATCTTTTGGTGCGCCGCTTCGCATAATACCTACGGCCTCGGCGACCTTCTGGCTCATCACAGGCTCGATATCCGCATCGCTAATAGCGTGCGCCGAAATCAAAAGCGCTCCGCAAAGCGCTAGAACTTTTAAAATTTTCATTGTTATTCCTTTATTAGTTTCTCGCGATTTTGCTCGTAAGCATCGCGTAAAAATGGATACAGATCCACCGCATCTTTGGTCATTTTTTCATAAAATTCCGGATCGCGCGAGTAGTCATTAAATATTCTAAATCCGTTGACGGAGTTTCGCACCGTACCGTCTTCGATATAGCTTATCGGGTTTGAAAAATAATCTCCTACAAGTCCAGCTGTATCGCGTAGATTGCTCTGTCCTAAGATCGGCCAGACGATGTGAGGACCTGCCGGCACGCCCCAATACCCGAGTGTCTGCCCGAAATCCTCGTCGTGGCGCGGAATCCCGTAGTATTTGCCTGCCATATCATTAAGCCCGCCGAAGCCGACGGTCGAATTGATCAAAAACCGTTTCGTCTCGTCCCAAGAATTTTCAAATTTACCCTGCAGCAGGTTGTTTACGAGCCTCATCGGATATAAAATATTATAGAAAAAATTTGAAAACGCGCCCTGAATCGGATCGGGCATTACGTAATCGTAGCCGCTGGCTACGGGGGTTAGTACGTATGAATAAAACGCGTCGTTAAAGCTCGTCATAACGCGATTATAGCCGCTAAGCGGATCGAAAACCTCGCGTTGTGCGAACTCCTCGTCAAAACCATCCGTATCGCCGCTAGGCACCGCGTCTTGCTTCTGCGAGCAACCGCAAAGCGCTAACGCTGCGGCTAGGAATAGAATTTTTATAAATTTCAAATTGCAAACCTTCCTTATAAATCAAAGTGGCGATTTTACAAATTTAAAGAAATTTTGTCAATAAGGGTAAAATTTCATATAGAATTTTCCTCTTTATATCGCAGAATAAAGCCCGTAGCTCTTTAAGAAATATATCAGAGGATATATTATAAAATCACGCGAAAGTAAATAAGAAAGGATGAAAATGGATGCAAAATTTGCTTTGGAATTTCTGCTTGGCAACGAAGCATCGCTTCTAGCCAAGCACATTAAGCTGCTTAAGGCCGTAGATGAGACTA
>CAURFS010000149.1:0-5019 GCA_963523845.1 uncultured Campylobacter sp.
ATAAAGTGGGTGGTGAAATCATAAAAAATGTCCCAAGCCTGGGATACAAGATCGAGCCTGAGCCTGCTTAAATTTGATCGCGTTTTGCCGATTTGTAATTTACGGAATTGCACTCGTAAAATTTTGCGTCGAAATATGCCGCGATTAATGCGGAGCGAGGCAGAATTCCGCGCTCAAAGCGCCACAGATTAAAATTTTACGCTCGTCCAACTTACTAAATTTGACTTGATAAAATTTAGCCTCTCAGGCTCCTCAAAAACTTCTTTGCTTAAAAGCCCAAACTAAAAATTTCTTGCTAAAATATCGCAAAATTCCGCGTTCTGCAGATCGCCCATAAAGGATTTGTTTTGAAAAATTTGCCCTCTAAAAATCTCTTTGTCTATACTAGCTCGCGTGCGTTACGCGCGGCGCTGCAAAGCGAGAGCGGCGGCGTGCTGGCGCCAAGGATTACGTTGGCGGAATTCTACGAAAAGGCGCTTTTTGTGCCGGATCTTGTCGCTTGCGGCGAGATAGACCGCGCGCTTTTTATGAAGCAGGCGGTAAACGAGAGCAAGCGCGCAGGCGAAAGGTTGAAATTTCCTAGCGAGCTTTACGAGTTTATGCGCAACCGCGAGTATCTTTTCGGCTTTTTCAAGGAGCTTGCGACGGAGCGCGTAAGTATCGATGCACTCGATCTTAGCGACACCTACGCGTGGTACGCCGAACATTTTGAAATTCTGCGAGAGCTAGTGGGGGCGTATGCGCGGATTTTGCGCGAGCATGGATTTTACGACGAGATCACGCTGCCCGCGCTTTATGAGCTAAACGAGCCCTATTTGCGCGGATTTGAGCGGATAGAAATCAACATCGACGGCAATCCCAGCGCATTTGAGTTCGAGGTTTTTAAGCGCGCTGCGGAGCTGAGCGAGGTCGTACTGAGCTTTAGAGCCACGACTTTAAATTACAAGCCGGTGCGCGCGGTGGAGGAGCTTTGCGGCATAAGTCTAGACGCAGGTTTTTCCTACCGCGTAAATCTTGGTACGGGTGAAATTTTAAGCCGAGAGCTGCTAAGCGTGGGCGGAGCGGTTGTGTGTAGAGGCTTTGAGCTGCGAAGCTTGCAGGCGAGCTATGTTTTTGAAAAAATTTCATCCTTCGTGCGCGCGGGCATCGCGCCGGAGCGCATCGCGGTAATTTTGCCCGACGAGAGCTTTGCCGGCACACTGCGGCTTTACGACGAGCGCATCGCAAGGGCTCGCGGTTCGCACCGCATGCTAAATTTCGCGATGGGAGAGAAGCTTGAAGATAGCCTATTTTACGTAACGCTAGAGAAAATTTCGCAATGCTTAAAAGAAGCGCGCATGCCGAAATTTGGCGTAGATTACCGCGCATTAAAAAGCCCAGGCGGAGAATTTTTGGATACGGAGGATTCTGCGGTACAGCAAAATTTAGCGCTAGGGAATTTCGCTTCGGAGAATTCTATTTCGCAAAATTTAGCACAGCAACATTCCGCGTTTGATTGCGAAATTTTTTCAAATTCCAAAACGGATTTAAATTTTATGTCTGCGCGAGAGTTTGAAAATACGGAAAATTTTGAAATTCTGCGCGAAATTTCGGCGGAACGCGCGAATAGCGCGGGAGAACAAAGCTTTTCTTTGGATTTTACGGAGTTTCAAGAGTCCTTGGAGTGTACGCAGCAGCCCGATTATTCGGTTAGCGCAAAACGGCAGGAGCTTTTAAAGCAGCAAGAGAGCCTACGATACTCTATGCAACTGGAGCATATAGAGCTTGAGGAAGAAGATGGGTATTCAAAAAGCCCTAAACAGCGCGATCGCTTTAGGCGCTCTAAAATACGTGAGGGCGCAGATGAGTATCCGCAGCGCCCAAACCCACAGGAGCTTGATCTGTTTTTTGCGAGTGTGGGCGTGGATGAGGCGCTTTTTGGCGAGTTTGCGCGCGATTTTGCAAAGCAAGTAAGCTTCGAGCATTTTGAGGTACTAATTGCCAAGCTCGCCTGTTTACCTAAAATTAGCGATGCGCTGCTGCAAGAAAAGCTAAAAGAGCCGCTATACCTAATTAAAATTTTGCTTCGAAAATTTAAGGACGAAAACCTAAGCTTGGGCAATCTGATCGATCTTTTTTTGTTAGAAATTTCGCGCATTAAGCTTGATGATGTTCGTGGCGGAAAGGTCACGGTAATGGGGCTTTTAGAGAGCCGTGGGCTACAATTTGACGGCGTGATAATCCCCGATTTTAACGATGATCTGGTGCCAAAGCGCAGTAGCGGAGAGATGTTTTTAAACTCTGCTTTGCGCGCTAGAGCAGGGCTCATCAGCCACGCAGATCGCGAAAATTTACAAAGATTTTACTACGACGGCTTGCTAAGAGGCGCTAAAAAAAGCGCGATTTGCTATCTGCAAAGCGTCGAGAAACTGCCTTCGCGGTTTTTGAAAAGCTTTGAAGTGCGACAAGACGCGGAATTTTCGCAGGAGGATTATTTGCGGCTTTTTGGGCGAGAGGAATTTAAGCCCACCTTATGCGGACAAGAAGATCCCGTGGCTCGCCATGATTTTTTTGCCGAGGAGCTATCGTTTTCGCGGCTGGATACGTTTTTAGAATGCAAGAGGAAGTATTATTACCGCTACGTTTTCGGGCTGAGGGAGGGGCTAAAATTCGGTGAGGACAATGCGCTTTTAGGTAAAATTTTGCATACGAGTTTTCAGCGTTTATATGAGCGAGCAGGGATGAAATTTAGCATGCAAAAATTTCGCTCTATTTATTCGCAGCTTGCGCGAGAAGCGGGCATCGCGCGCTTTGATGCAGAGCTTGAGCTAAAAGCTGTAGAAAAGCTAGCTAGGCTTTTAGAAGGGCACGAGCAAATTTGGAGCTTTAGCGGTAGTGAAGTATCGCTAAAAGGCGAGCTTGACGGAGTGCGGCTGAGCGGGTGGATCGACCGCATCGACGAAGATAAGGCAGGGCGGAAGTTTATCATCGATTACAAACGTGGTTCAGCTAAAAAGCATATGGAAAAATTTCAGCTTACATTTTACCGCGCGCTTTTAGCCCAGGAATGCGAATGCGCCTATCTGTCGCTAAAAGATTGCGCGTTTGCGGCTCCTGGCGACAAAACGCCTAGCTTAGAAAACCTACGCGAGACGCTAAGCTCTATCGGCAAGGAATTTGCAAGCGAGGTCGCTTTTACGCGCACGGAAGCGGTGCAAAGCTGCGAATACTGCGATTATAAAATCATTTGCAAGGGGCAGATCGATGGCAAAATTTGAAAATTATCTGGCGCTTGAAGCAAGCGCAGGCAGCGGCAAGACCTTCAATCTCGCAGTAAGGTTCATCGAGCTGGTGCTAAAAGGCGAGCCGATCAATGAAATTTTAGCTCTTACTTTTACCAAAAAAGCTGCTGCTGAGATGAAAACGCGCATCGTGGAAAAATTTCAAAATTTGCTGCTTTTGCAGGATGGCTCGCTAAAGCCTAGCGCCGAGCTGGAGCAAATTTGCGAGGATCTAAATATGAGCGCGGATGAGGTTTTGGCAGCGCAACAGCGCCTACTGCCTAAATTTTTAAACGAGAGCCTAAACGTCTTTACCTTTGATGCGTTTTTTGCAAAGGCTCTGCGCTCCTTTGCGCTAAACAGCGGCATTGATCCGAGCTTTGAAAACGATGAAGGGATTTTAGGCGTGCAGCAGGCGGCGTTTTTAGGCGCGATTTGTAAAAACGAAGCGCTACTAAGAGAGGTCGTGGATTATGTAAGCGACTCAGGAATGACAAAGGGCGAGTTCTTAAATAGCTTACAAAGCATTTGGAGAGGCGATATAAGCATAAATCCGCCCACGCTTCCCGCAAGCTCCGCGCTAGCAGAGATAAATGAAATTTTATCTCACTTGCAAAAAGCGGCGAGAGATGCGGGCGTAAGCGCTGGAGCCGTAAATGGGCTAAGCCCTGTTAGTGATCTGTCAAAATTATCCTCTGGTTTCATTCTTTCGGCTCTTGCCAACGGCAGTTTCGATTATCCGCGCTCACAGCTTAAAAAAATTTCGTATCTTGACGGTGAGCTAGCAAGGCTAAAAGACGCCATAGCTCGCGAAATAGCGTGGATGGATGCGATATATGCGGCTAAGCTGGCAGGACTAATTAGAATTTATGCCGAAGCGCTTAAATCGGTGCAGCGCAAAAGCGGCAAGCTTACATTCGGCGATGTCACCGCAGCAGTGCACTCGCTGCTAAATCCGAGCGCAGAGGCGTTGCAGGGCAATCGCGAGCTTTTGTATTTCAGGCTCGATTCTAAAATCACGCATATTTTAATTGACGAATTCCAAGATACCGACATTTGCCAGTATGAAATCATGCTGCCGCTAATCTCTGAGGCGCTTGCTGGCAAAGGAGCGGAAGAGCGCTGCGGTAGCTTTTTTTACGTAGGCGATAAAAAACAGAGCATCTATAAATTTCGCGGCGCAGAGAGAAAAATTTTTGATATTTTGCGCGAGCAGTTTAGCCAAATCAAAACGCAGAGTCTGCCGCGCAATTATCGCAGTTTAAAACTTATCGTAAAATTTGTAAATGAGATCTTGCGCGATAAATTTGCGTCTTATGAAGATCAAATCGCGGCAAATAAGCTAGATAACGATCTGCCTGCTTCGGTGCTGCAAAAAATCAAGGACTATCCGCTTTCTCATCCGCGAATGCCGCTATTTGAGGTACAAAGCGACGATTACGGCTACGTAGCGGCGTTTTCATACGACGACGTGCTAAAGGGGGCTGCGGAGCAAGCGCGCAGGCTTGTTGAGGAGTACGGCGTGAGAGCTGATGATATCGCGATTTTATGCTGGAAAAACGAGCATGTAAGCGCGCTAAAAGAGATGCTATCGGAATTTTGCGAGGTGTGTAGCGGCTCAAATAAGACTCTGCGTTGCAGCGAGCAGGTAAATGCCGTAATTCAGTACGCGAAATTTTGCGTAGGTGGCGATGAAATTTATCTGCGAAACGCCGAAGCGATTTTGGGTAGGCAGCTTAAAAAGATAGCGGTCGATTTG
>CAURFS010000150.1:0-4987 GCA_963523845.1 uncultured Campylobacter sp.
CTCTTGCACCTTGGCGCTCGGTTTGATATCCGAAAGATCGATATCTATATCAGGAATTTCAATCTCAGCCTTAGGCGTCTCTATCTTAGCCTTTGGAATTTCTACTTTTGCAGGCTCAGCCTTTACTTCTTCTTCCTCTTTCTTAATCTTAGGAAGCTCTATTTCGATATCGGAAAGATCGATGCTAGGAGTTTCGGCTTTAGGAGCCTGGGTCTGCGACGCATGTGTTTTGAGCCCCACAAAATCATCAGGAATTTCCAAAGATATAGGCTCATCGATATCGGTCTGGACATCCTTTGTGCTTGAAGGCTCTACCTTTGGCTTTTCTGTGCGCGGGATTACTATTTCAGGAATATCAATATCGATCTTTGACGATTCAGGCTCTGTCTTTTCAATCTTAATATCACTCATAGGCTCGATATCTATAGGCTTAATGACCGGCTCTTCTACTTTAGAAGCTTCTTTTTTGAGTTCTTGAGCAATACTAGGCTTGCTAGCAGCCTCCTCTTTATGCGCAGAATGAGCCTCGGCATCGTGTGTACGCCTTCTGCTTTGCAAGATAGCGCGTAGCTCGTCTGCCGACGAAGTAGTAGCATGTCGTAATTCATCGAGCTTGTTGATGATAGGTCTTTCTTTTACTACCGGCTCTTCCATAATCATTTCATCAAGGGCGGTAGGCTTTTCTACCTCAGCATCCAGCTTAATCTCATGCGTCTGTGGAGCAAAATCCGATCTACTTAGAGCAATTCCGGATTTTGAAATTTTATCTAGCGTCTTAACGAATTTAGTTAAATTAAAAGGCTCTGTGAGGGTAAAAATTTTAGAATTTGAAATACTAATACTTTGAAGCTCTTTTGGCTTAAGAGTCAAGATCGTAGGCATACTCAATATATCGCTAACCTCGCCGTAATTCTTAAATCTAGTGATAAGGGCATCATATTTGTTATTATTTTGCGCTGAGCGGAACTGCGCGTTCGTATTAAATATCGAAATTTTACCGCCTAGCTTGCTGATATAGTTTTTAACGATATCATTATACATCGTATCGGCGCTATCAGCTAAAAGCGCGAAATTTAATCCTTTGATGCTTTCAAATACTGCGTCCGCATCAGTCTTTTGAGTCTCTTTAAAAGCAAGGGTGAAGTAAAATCTAGTACCCTTTCCTACGGTAGATTTGACCTGAAGCTTGCCGCCCATCATCGCTACGTATTTCGACGAAATCGTAAGTCCAAGACCCGTTCCACCATATTTACGTGTGATCGTAGAGTCGGCCTGAGAGAAGGCGTTAAATACATTTGCGAGCTTATCTTCAGAAATTCCAATGCCGGTATCTTCTACGCTAAACGTTACGATCGCCTCTCCTGGAGCTTTGCTAGGCTCCCTTAAAATTTCAACTACGATAGTGCCATGCTCAGGCGTAAATTTGACAGCATTTGACATGAGGTTGATAAGAACCTCTTTGATCTTCGTAATATCGCCGTATAGGTGGTGTACGAGCGTAGGATCGATGTAAAGCAAGATGTCGATATTCTTTTCGGCAGCCTTGGCAACGTAAATTTCAACCGCGCTTTCGAAATCTTGGATAGGATTAAATAATATATCCTCAAGCTCGACCTTATTGCTCTCGATCTTAGAGACATCCAAAATGTTATTAATGATCGTTAGAAGGTTTTCGGACGATTTTTCGATGGTATCAACGTAATCGCGCTTCTCCTCATCCAAATCGGTATTTTTAAGAAGCTCCGTAAAGCCGATGATGCCGTTAAGCGGCGTCCTGATCTCATGCGACATATTAGCTAAAAAGATCGATTTTGCCTTGTTGGCATCCTCCGCAGCACCCTTTTGATACGCAATCAGATCGAGCGCATCCTCGATAAGCGAATACGCCTTATTAACACCCTCACTAGTCCTAACATCGATATGCTCGTGCTGGTTCGTCAAATCGCCGATTCGGCTAAGCACGTTGCCGAGGTCGGTAACGTTCTGTCTTAAACGTCTTGTAATACCCAAGGCAAAAACGACCAAAATAGCCGCTAAAACCCATATACCAAGAGCGATAAATAGGTTTCTTAGCCTTTGCGCTAGGTAAGTATCGGCATGCGCAGCGAGCTCAGCATTGATCTTTTCAGAAATTTCACTTAGCTTTTTATATTTAAGTGTAGTAGAGGCAAACCACTCTTGAAAAGGTACGCTATAGTGTCCCTCGTCCGCTTCTTGCTGCAATGTGGCTGAAATTTTAGCAGTCTCTCTTAATGCGTTTTGAAATTCCTCTCCGTCTAGAATTTTTAAAATCGCGGCTCTAGCATCCGACTCCGGCAAGAAGTAGTAATTAGGGAGCGAACTAGATAGGTTGAAGCTAGCCCAAGTCCTTAGCTGTGCCTGATTCATAGCCTTGCTACCGATGATGTATTCGATAATATAGTCGCGCTCCGATGCGGTGGCATCCATCGCCTCATAAGTATTAAGCAACGAAACCGTCCAAACGGTAATATTTGAGCTTACAAGACCCTCTCTTAGCACTCGTTGGATTGTTTTTACATCATCATCGAATTTTTGAAAATATGAGCTGAAAAGCTCACCGAAGCTTTTGCTTTGAGCATCGACATCCCTTCTTACCTGCGGAAGTTTGTCTAATAAACCGTCTATATCGGTCTCGGCAGCCAAAAGCTCGTCATTACCGGTGCCGTAAGCGAAAATATCAAAAATAGTCTTTTTTACGACATTTTCACTGATATTTTTGCTTTCTTTATACTTTGCAAGCGCATCGTCGGTTTTTTTGCGTTGACCCGATAGAAGGGTTCCCATACCGGGGTTTCCCTCGCTACCCAAAAACGCCGAAGTGATACCGCGCTCTTTATCTACCTGCTCTACTAACGTCGCGAGATTACTATTTTTAGCAATTTGCTGCTGCAAAATTCCCACTCTGGCGTAATCCTGCAAAGAGATAAACAAGAAATATGATGCAAACGCGAAAATCAAAAGTAACGGGATACCGCTAACAAGTCTCAAGGCACTTGTAGTATTTAAATTCATACAAAATCCTTCAAAGCGCAGCTTACGCGACGTTAAATTTTATTCAACCGGAGAAACGAAGTCGCTTCCGTCACGCTAGGCGGAGACGATTTAGCCGTCCTGCAAAGTTAATGGGTGATTTTACTAAACAAATCTTTAAATATAGCTTTTTGCGTTAGGTTTTCGTTAATGATTGTTTAAAATTTTTTCGGCGGTTTGGATATTCGTAAGCGATCTGATCTCATCGAAGCTCGCCGCATAAATGCTCTCAAAATCGCCGTAAAAGTCCAAAAGCTTCTTCAGGCTTCCCTTGCTAACGCCCAAGCTTAGCAGCTTTGAGCTTTGCAGATCGAGCTTACGTTTGCTCTTTTGGTGAAACGAGATCGCAAAGCGGTGCGCTTCATCGCGCAGACGCTGAAAAAACTGCAACTTTTTATCGTCCGTTGGTAGCGAAAAAATCCCGCCCTTCGTGCAAATTTTATCTTTCGCAGCCCCCTTTGCACGGTGGGCTTTGGCGTCGATCTTTTCTTTTGAGATAGCGATTATATCGACGTTTGCTCCGACGCTGCAGATTATTTCCTCCGCCAAGTTTAGCAGAGCCGTTCCGCCGTCGATGAGCCACAGATCGGGTGCTGCGAGCTCGTCAAATTTAAGCGCGCGGCTAGTTAGATACTCGCGCATCTGATCGTAGTCGTTATTTGAGCTAAGGTGCTTGTGGCGGTAGTTTTGCTTGTTAAACTCGCCGTCTTGAAAGCTTATCATAGCTCCCACGGGCGCGGCGCCGAACATATGCGAATTGTCGAAAACTTCGATATTTACGGGCAAATTCGTAAGATTAAAATAATCCTTCAGCTCCTGCAAAAATGCGTAATCGTGCGTTTTTAGATGTTTTTTGATATTGATCTCGCAGTTTTGATATGCAATCTCGCAAATTTTACGCTTCTCGCCGATTTTCGGCGCGTAAATTTTAAAGGCTCTTTCGTGCCGCTTGGATAAAATTTCGCACACCAGATCCGCATCGTCAAACTCGTCGTAAACGTAAATTTTGGCGCACGCCACGGGAGCCGCAGCCGGGAAGGCGCTTAAGATCATCTGCTTGTAGACGTTTGCGATATCATCGGCGCTTGGGGCTTTGCAGTTGATTATATGCGAGCTTGAGGCTGAAATTTTACCCTCGCGTATGCTAAAATGCACGGCGCAGACGAGCCCGTCGCGTGCAGCAATCGCAAAAACCTCGAAATCATCGAGCTTTGCCAGATCGACCTCAACCTTTACGTTCATCTGCTTTAAAATTTCGATCTTATCACGGATCTGCGCGGCTTCTTCAAAATTTTCGCTCTGTGCAAGCCGCGCCATCCGATCCTGAAGCTGCGGCACCATCTTTTGCGGATTTTTCAAAGCCGCAAGTGCGCTTTGCACGATACGAGCGTAATCCTGCTTTGAAATTTTATCCTCGCACGGAGCGGCGCAGCGCCCGATCTGGTGGAACAAACAGGCCTTTTTGCCCTTGACGCAATTTTTCTTCTGCACGAGCGGAAACTGCATGTAAAGCGTCTGTAAAATTTCCTTCGCGCCGTGAAAATAGGGACCGAAGTATCTGATGTTTCTGCCCTTTACGATCTTTCGCGTAATCTCAAAGCGCGGAAAATCGTCGTCTAAATTTACATAGATATATGGATAGGTCTTATCGTCGCGCAGCAGGATGTTGTATTTGGGCTTAAGCTGCTTGATGAAGGAATTTTCTAGGATCAGCGCGTCGCTCTCGCTGGGAGTTACGATGTATTCTAAATGCGCCGCCTCGCTTATCATCTTGGCGATGCGCGCGCTTAGACGAGGGCTCGGAGCGAGAGCGGGCGTGAAAGAAAAGTAGCTTTTGACGCGATTTTTTAAAATTTTAGCCTTGCCGACGTATAGAAGCTTGCCCGCAGCATCAAAATACTGATACACGCCCGGTGCGGCAGGCAGGCTCTTAATC
>CAURFS010000151.1:0-4931 GCA_963523845.1 uncultured Campylobacter sp.
AAAAGCAAAATTTAATCAATTTCACCGCCGATATGAGCGCGCAAAAAAGCAAGCTACACGTCACCGGCTGCACGCTGGATAGCAAAACGGGCGCAATTTCGGTGCCCGTTAAGGCCAACGTCGAGAAAACCGACTTTGAGATAAATATCACCGGCACGATTAAAGAGCCGAAATACAATATCCAATCGGACTATCTAAAGGGCAAACTCGACAAGCAGATCGGCAAGGGCATCGATAAGCTTTTCGGCGTGAAAAAGGACGATAATAGCAGCAAAAACGACGCGAAAAAGGAGCAATCAGACGCGATTAAGGGGCTGATCAATGGGCTATTTTAGCCCATTCGCTCTCATTTGGCGTTTGGATTTTATGGATACTGCTAAACGAGCGCGAGATTTGAAATTTTGAAATTTTGAAATCTCGCGCAGTTTAAATTTTAAAATTTAGCGCTAGCTGGCGCAGCTAGAGCCTCAAAATTTTAAAGCTCGGCGAAAACTATTTATCAAAAATTTTTAATCTCGTTTCGATCTGTATTTTAATAGCGCTTCAAATTTAACACTGCAAATTTATCCTGCTCGCGCCGCTATCTGCGATAAATTACGCAGCGCAAGCCTAGCGCCTTTTAAATGCTTCGTATCGATACTGCGTGCCGTGTTTTCAGGTTATCCGATGCTAATTAAAATTTCGCGGCGCAATGTTTATTGCAGTTGGCGCCATGCTTGATAAAATTTGCCCGCCATTATCGCAAGAAAAATGAGCGTCAAAGCTCCAAATACCGTAGCCGTAAATTTATCATCCATCGTAGCGTATTTGTCATATCTGAATTTCATCAGATACTCGCGCTGCGGCGGATCGACGCTCGCATTATAATCCAAAAATAAGACCTGATATGCCGTACCGCGACCCCGAAACGGAAACGGACGGCTTTGATACCAAGCTTTAACTCGCTTGCCTTCCAGCCATTTGTATGCGATTAGCGAGATAGAAGGCTTGATATTTACACCTTGCCACTCGTCCGCTCCTGAGCGCTTAAAATTAGCTTCAACAATTGCCGCATTGAGCAAAATTTTATTTTTATAAAAAGAGGTTAAGTTATCCGTATCGCCATTTAAAAAGACTTTGATAAATTTGCGCTCATCCGTAAAAATCTGCATATATTCGCGCCCATCATCGCTTCTGACATCCATAATTATTCCATTTGCGATTTTCAGATCATCTAAGCTTTTAGGATTCAAGCTAAAAAGAAATCCGTACCACATCGCCGCCAAATAAAATGCGATCATAAATAGATCAAGCTTACGATCTAAGTTATACCAAATTTCGCCGAGCTTCATCGATCATTACATTGTAAGTTTCGCTGCAAGATACGGAATTTTACGGCTTTTATTATCGCGGGCTATATTCCTGCATCATCACCACGGGCAGAAACAGTACCGTTCCCACGATTATTATCGGCACAGCTACGATGGTGCTTATCGTATACAATAGGGCGTTGCCCTCGCAGCGTTCGGGCCTAACCTCGATGTTTGCGGCTATCGGGGAGCGTAGCCTATCGCTTGGCTTCATTATTTCGCTCAGATTTTTGATTTGCACTACTCGCGCATCAAAGTTAAAAATAACCTCGATCTCGCCTTTTTTCTCATCGATTTCGATGCGATTTGCTAGAGCTTTGATTTTGGCGACATCTGCACCAGCTGCGGAATTCAAAAATGCGCTGAAGCTACCGCGCGCCTCGCCGTTTTTCGCATCCGTCACTTCGATCTGTACAAACTCGCGCTTAAGCCCTTTGGCGTATCCGCCGTCGTAAAATTCCGAGATTTTCTTAAGCGACGAGCCGTCCGTCAGCACATAGCTGAGCTTCTCGCCTACGATGTATTCCTTGCCATCGTTTATGAAAAATGCCGTTATCTTTTCGGGCGTTTCGTTCGCCCCAGGCGTTACGTTTTGTTTGCACTGGCACCCCACAAGCAGGACGGCTAGTAAAACCGCGATAAATTTTTTCATGATGATCCTTTAAAATTTTAAATTAGCGTATAAATTCCGCAGCCAAAGCTCTATCTCAAAAAATTTCAGCAGCGAAATTTTAGCCGATACAATTTAGCCGCAACCGAACTTAAATTTAGCCTCAAACACAGGCTACTTCAGTGCCGCTTTGACCACCTCGCTTAGGCGCTTGCCGTCCACGCTTGAGCCGAGCGCTTCTTTGGCAGCTTTCATCACGCGCCCCATATCCTTTGCGCCGCTAGCGCCAAGCTGCGCGATTAGCGAGCCAACCTCGGCGGCAAGCTCGGCATCGCCTAGCTGCGCGGGCAGATAGGACGCGATGATCTCGATCTCGCCCTGCTCTTTTTGCACCAGATCTTCGCGACCGCCCGCACGGTACTGCTCCACAGAGTCGTTTCGGCGCTTGATCTCGCTTTGAAGTATGCTAAAGACGCGCTCGTCGCTAAGGCTGATGCGCTCGTCCACTTCGACCTGCTTAAGCGCGGCGTTAAGCATCCTCAGGCTGTCTCTGCGGAAGTGATCGCCGCTTTTCATCGCCGTTTTAATGTCTTCTAAAATTTGCTCTCGCACACCCATTTTTCACTCCTTTAGATTGAAATTTCGGCGGTAATTGTAGCAAATTTAAAATTTGGCTCGGGTAAATTTAAGAGGATGAAATTTTAAAATTTTAAAGATTTAGCGCAATTTGCGGCTAAACTTAAAGCTCGCGCGGCTACCCTTTGCAGCAAAAGCTCACGCACAAAAGGCTCGCGCAAAGCCGAGTAAAATTTAAAAGCCCCGCAAGGAATAAAATTCCTGCGAGGCAAAGCGAGTAATTAAAGCTCACAAAAGCTCTATTTAGCGCGCGAGAACATCATTCGCACGATTTGAAGCAAGAAGCATACACTTCCTACTAAAAAGATCGTATCGCCGATGATGCGCGCCCAGCGGAGCCCGTAGAGGCTGTCTTTTTGCAAAAACTCCGCGCTTCTTGCATACCACATACCAACATCGATCGCCGCAAACGCCTGCAAAATTCCGACAGGTAATAGCGAAATCAGCACCATTAGAAGCAGACCCGCATTAAGCGCCCAAAAGCCGATCTTCATCAGCGTATCGTCGAAGCTTTTTTGCCTGTAGATATACAGCGCCACGAGCCACACGAAGCCGAGCGCCAAAAAGCCGTATACGCCAAATAGCGCCGTATGCGCGTGCACGGCGGTGGTGTTTAAGCCCTGAATGTAAAACAGCGCAAGCGGCGGGTTGATTAAAAAGCCGAAAACGCCCGCGCCCAGCATATTCCAAAACGCTACTGCGATGAAGCAGTAAAGCGGCCATTTTAAACGCTTAGCCCAATCCTGCGCGAATTGAAGCTTGTAGTAGTGAAACGCCTCCGAACCCAAAAGCACCAAAGGCACGACCTCAAGCGCCGAGAAGCTCGCGCCAACCGCCATTATCGGCGTAGTAGTGCCCGCAAAATAGAGGTGGTGGAAGGTGCCCGGAATTCCGCCGATTAGAAAAATCGATGCGCTAGCAATCGAGGTGTAGGTGGCAAATTTCTTGCTTACTAAGCCCAAGGACGCGAACACGAACGCCAAAGACGCCGTCGCGAAAACCTCGAAAAATCCCTCGACCCAAAGGTGAACGACCCACCAGCGCCAGTACTCCATCACAGGGATCGGAGAGCGCTGTCCGTAAAATAGTCCCGCGCCGTAAAAAAGCCCTACGGCGATAACCGAAGCGGTAAAGATCGCCAATAAATTCTTATCACCCTCGGCTCTAAAGCCCGCGATAAAGCCGCGCAGCACGAGCACCATCCAGATTACAAGGCCCACGAACAATATCAGCTGCCAAATTCTACCGAGGTCTAAATACTCATATCCTTGATGTCCGATCCAGAAGCTGCTACTTGGATCCATCTTGCCCGCAATCGCCATGTATTCGCCCGCGAAGCTGCCGACGACCAAGAAAAGAAGCGCGTAGAAAAGCACATCCACGCCGAGCTTTTGAAATTTCGGATCCTTGCCGCCGTTGATGATCGGAGCTAGAAACAATCCCGCCGCCAAAAAGCCCGTAGCGATCCAGAAAATGGACGCCTGCACGTGCCAGGTGCGCGCTAGCGAGTAAGGGATATACTGCGAAATATCAAGTCCGAAAAAGGACTGACCCTCGATCGTATAGTGCGCAACAAAGCCGCCGATGAAGGCCTGAAATGCAAACAATGCAACCGCTACGAAAAGATATTTGCCAAGTGCCTTTTGCGACGGCGTAAGCGCCAAAGCGGCGATCGGATCTGCGCTAAGCTTCGCAGGAGCCTCGAAATCCTCGTCCTTCTTGCCGTAGAAATTTCCAAACCACACTAAAAGACCGATGCCGGTAAGCAAAATAACAAGGCTTGCAATCGTCCAAACGACGTTTTCCGTGGTAGGGACATTGTCTATCAGCGGCTCATGCGGCCAGTTATTGGTATAGGTCGCCTCTCCGCTCGGACGATCCGTAGAAACCGCCCACGCAGTCCAAAATATGAAATCCACGAGCTCGGCGCGGTGTTGCTCGTTTGCGAGCGTGTTTTCCTTCATCGCGTAATCCTCGCGAAGCTTTTTAAAGCGCGGATCGTTTCCGAAAACGCCCATGTACTCGTCTTTTACGACCGCCATAGCCTTTAAGCGATCATCGCTTAGCTTAACGGCGCCGTCTTTTACGGTATTAGTGCGGTACTCGGCCTTGGTAAGCGCCTTGATCTGCGCCTTTTGCTCATCGCTCAAAGCGTCAAATTTAGCGCCGAAGCGCTCCTGCGCATTGATATCAATAAAAGCGACTAGCTCCTTATGCAGCCAATCCGCGCTCCAATCGGGCGCCTGATACGCGCCGTGACCCCAGATTGAGCCCACCTGCATACCGCCGATGCTCTGCCAGGCCTCCTGTCCGCGGTAAATACGCTCGGTGCCGAT
>CAURFS010000152.1:0-4912 GCA_963523845.1 uncultured Campylobacter sp.
CTTTTGCGCCTTGTGCACCAGCGCGCTAAGCGCGTCGTCGTTTGCTTTCGGAGCGAGTTTGGCCGTAGCGAGGTAGTGCGGCGCGCCGTCAATGGTCGCGATGAAGCGGTTTTGCGCAGGATCAAGCTTGATTGCGCCGCGAGAGCTAAGGCGCGAGTGAAGGCTGAGCGAGAAAAAGTCCTGCGAGAGGCTAAGCGGACGAAATTTTGAATAAAGCTCACGCGCGCTACGCTCAAAAAAGGCCTGCGGATCGCTTTTTAAAAGCTCCACGCTCGCATCATCGAGCATCGCGGGCGCAAAGCGCGCAAGCTCGCTCTGATACACGCTTGCGTCCTTCACTTCGTAAATTATGCTCTCAAAAAGCCCGCTTTTTTGCATATCTGCAATGAACGCGTCAAAGCTCGCTCTCTCTGCGCTTGCGACGATGATTTGCCGCGCAATCTCGCGGTTGAAATCCTCGACGCTCTGTTTCTGCTCGCCGGAAATTTCAATGCCGCTCAGCTCGTAAAAATCGGAATTTACGCGGTTTAAATTTAACGCTATAAAGGCGCAAAGCGCGATGAAAACCGCGCCGAATACCGCTAGGATGGCGCTCTTACTCATCTAAGCTCACGACGCCCGAAAATACGTTTTCGCTCACGTCGCCGTTAGCGCTGCTAATTCGCAGCACCCTGACGTAGGCGCCGCCCTCGATCACGATATTTTTAAAGATATTTTGCAGCATCCCTTTTGGGCTTAGCTCGGCGCGCCACGCATCTTTGCTGCCGCTTAGCGCGATCGAGAAATTTTTGCTAAGTCGCGCTACGTCCAGGCGCGAGATCGCCAAAAAGGTGTCCTTATCAAAAAGCGAATCGGCGCTTTTGACCCACGCCGCTCCGCTGCGCTCAAAAACGCCGTCCGCGCCGATTTTTAGCTCGCTTCGCACTGGCTTTAGCGTCGTCCAAAACAGCTCGCCGCCTTTGATCCTAAACTCGCCGCTGCTTCGTACGGGCTCAGCAAAGCCCTCAATGCTGAGCGTTTCGCTAAATTTGCCGCCGATATTATCGGTCTTAAGCGCCAGATCGCTTACTTCAAGCGCGCTCGCAAGCCCCAAAATCGCTAAAAATAAAGCTAAAATTTTCATCATAGTCCTTTAAATTTTATGCTCGCTAAAATTTTTACTGCCCGTTATTGCTAGGCAAAATTTCATTTGCCACGGCATTTTGAGAGCGCTCTTGCTCGGGCACAGCTTTGCTTGTCGCTGAAATTTTATATACCATTGAAATTTTACCCGCGGAATTTTTCTTTGCTAAAATTTTATCCGCGCACGCCCTTAGCTGCGGCGGTATCTCATACAGCGTCCTTTTGGAATCAAGCTCCACCGCGGCTTGCGACGTGGTTGCCTTGGCTAAAAGCGCGCCCGATGGGCTTTTGATGCGGTAGGAGAATTTTATAATCGTGTCGCACTCGAGCAGCTCGATGCTCACCGCAACCTCGTCGTCAAAAAGTATCGGCGCGATAAATTTAAACTCCATTTTGATAATGGGATATATAAATCCATCATCTCTCATCTGCATATATGTGTAGCCCGCGTCGCGCCAAAACTCGCATCTAGCGTCCTCGCAGAGCTTTACGTAGTTGCCGTGCCACATCACGCCCATCGGATCGGCGTCATAAAATCTGGCGCGAAATTTATACTCTTTCATTCCTCTCTCCGCTATGAAATTTTTCGTCTTGCGAGGCGGATTTTGCGGCGGCTAAATTTGAATTATCTAAATTTAACGCGGTATCCGAGCTCGCCGTACTTTTTAAATTTGACGCCGTATTTGAACTCGTCGTATCATTTAAATCCGCTGCGCCATTTAAATTTGACGCAGCGTTTGAACCCGTCTCGCCGAAATTTTGTGCGCCGTCGCGCTCCACATCGCTCGCATTTTTCCCTTGCGCCCAAAAATCAAAGAAATTATACCATTGAGAAGGAAATTCTTTGGCATAAAGCTCTAGCTGCCGCACGTAGCTTTTAAGCGCTAGCGCGACCGATCGCGCCTTATCGCGGCTCTTTAGCGGCGCAGGTAGCGGCTGCAGCCGAAGCTCACGCCCTTCGCGCCCCTCGTAGCACCATAGGCTAAATAGCGGCGCGTCCAAAATTTTAGCGAGCAGATAGCCGCCGATCGGGAAGTTCGCGCTGCGCCCTAAAAAATCCTCGCTTTGAAATTTATCCGAGCCCACCGGCATGCGATCGCCCATTACCGCGATGTGCTCGCCGTTTTGCAGTAGCTCTTTGATTTGCAGCATCTCGCCGATACCGAGCTCGCCGACGTAGAGAATTTTAACGCCGCCGCCCATTTTTTCGATAAATTTCATAAAATTTTCACTGTGTTTGCGAAAGATCAGCACGTTGATTTTTATCCCCGCCGTGTTTGCCGAAAGGGCGCGCGCGATCTCGGTGTTGCCGAAGTGCGAAGTGATTAAAATTTTGCCCGTTCCATCGCTTAAAAGCTCCTTCATACCGCTTTGCACGCGGATTTGATCCAGCGCGATCTTGCCGTTCCAAACCGCGATTTTTTCGCACAGACTGAGGGAAAATTTATAAAAATTCGCGTAAATTTCGCGGATCTTGGGCTCGCGATCAAGCGCGCGCCGCAAAAACTCCCTGATCGCGCGCCGTTCGTTTTTAAGCAGCGCAAAATAGATCGCCGAGATGCAAAGCGCGGTGCCCCGCATGCAAAAATCAGGCGTGTGAAGCGTAACGAAGCGGGCTAAATTTAAAAGCGCCGCGCCCGCCTTTTCGTTGTTTTCGCTCCAGTGTTTAGCCATCGCGCCCATCCTTTGCGGCGGCATGTTGCGACGAGGCTTTTACGAGCGAACTTTGCGCTGAATTTTCCGCCTGCGGGCTTTGTGCTGCGGCTTTGTCGCCGTATTTTTCGGTACCAGCTTTTTCGTCTGTGCCGGTGCCCATCTCTTTTTTCGTACCTTTGCAACTATCGCGCCGCGCGCCGCTGCAAAGGTTTTGCCTCGCTAGCCCTTGCAAAATTTCGTTCGAGCTCTGCTGCGAAACATCCTGCAAGCCGCGCTTTTTAAATTTATCGCAGGCGCGCTTTAGCGCCCTTTTTGCAAGCCAAAGCGGAAGCCCGCAAAATAGCCTCGCGTGCATCAGCGAAATTCCGAAATTATCCCGAAACGGCGCGAAGTGGCTCACTCCGCCCGATTCGTAGCGCACCGCCAGATCGAGCCATTTTATCTCTAGCCCTGCGCGCGCGGCTAGGATTAAAATTTCGGCATCAAAACTCATCCTACGGCTCTTAGTGCGGGGCAGAAGCGGCACGATCCCCGCTAGCGGGTAAATTCTAAAGCCGCACATCGCGTCTTTTATGCGGCGCAGATCAGCGCGGCGGGCTGCTTTGCCGCAAGCGCCAAAAACTCCTCGCATCTGCCTACGTCGTGCTGAAAGTCCGCATCGATCTGAAAGGCGTGCGTAAATCCAACCTCCTTCGCCCACGCCAGCCCGTCGCACACGGCAGCGCCTTTGCCGCCGTTTTGCGCGCGGGTGTAAATTTTAGCTGTAAGCCCCTTTAGCGCGCTTTTGCTCGCTTCGTCGCTGCCATCGTCCACGATCAGCACGGGCGCGATTGGCGCCAGGGCGTGCACGAGCTCGGCGATGCGCGCGGGGTGGTTGAAGTAGGGCAGTAAAAACGCGGGCTTAAAGGCAAATTCTTCCACTGGCGCAGACCTTGTCGTTTGAAATTTCAAAGCGGAGTTTGCCGCTTGCTTCGGTGATTTTGATCGAAATTTCATCGCCGGGGCGGATGAAATTTTTAAATTTTAAATTTTCTATCTTTTGCGTGCCGTCCAGCTCGTAGCCCAGGGCTTTTGCGCAGATCATCACGAAGCGAAGCTGCATAAACGCGGGCACCAGCGCAAATCGCGCAAAGTGTCCGTCAAAATAAAAGTCGCTGGCTCGCACCTTCGCGCGAAACTCATTCTCCGCGCTACGCTCAAAAACCGGCACCTCGTAGCGCTGCAGGGCGCTTAAAAAGTCCTTTTTGCTTAGCTTACCCTGCTCGTTAAAAGGCAGCTTGCTTGCGATCTTGAAGTAGCGTAAAATCGCGCCGAATTCGGGCTTTAAAAAGGCCTTTAGCTCGTCCGTGACGCCCTTTTTACCGCCTGCGCGAAACGCCTGCTCGCCGCGCTCGCTAAGCTTGATAAGAGCTACGGCGCGGTCGCGCTGCGGGTGCAGATCGATCCTGCACTCGTCGATAAATTCGTGCGAGCGGAGCTTAGCTTCGAGCAGATCGAGGCTCACGCGGTTTTCGTTGATTTTGACGGTGCGGTCGCCGCGCCCCAAAAGCGTGATCTCGTCTGCGCGCACATAGCCGAAATCGCGGCTTTCGAAGCGCTCGCACCAAGGCGAGCTGATCGTAAACTCGCCCGTTTGCGAAGATTTGTCGGAGGGTTGCTTTGCCCTAAATTTATCGCAAAGCCCGCTCTCTTGCGTAAATTTATCGTCGTGTTTTGTTGTGATGATCGGTGCGGAGCTGTTTTTCTGGCCGGCCGCGGTTTTATCGACAGCGTATGCATTAAATTTAGACGCTTGCTCGCCCGAGCGGTTTGCGTCTTGCCCGTCTGTATTTTGCCCGTCCGCACGGCTCGTTTTTGGCTCTGCCGCGGAATTTTCGCCGCAAGAGCTTGACGCTGTATAACTGTCCTTGTCCGTGCGTTTTGCCGCGCCGCCGCTATCAATATCTGCGCGGATCTGCACGCTTACGGGAGCAAATTTCTTAAGTCCCGCGCCTTCGTTGCAGGCGATCACGCCCGTCTCGCTGGAGCCGTAAATATCGACGATTCGGGCACTGCTAAGCGCTGCCAACCTATCTCGGATCGCAGAACTTAACGGCGCACCCGCGCTAAAAATAGTGCCCAAAGGCGCTATATT
>CAURFS010000153.1:0-4886 GCA_963523845.1 uncultured Campylobacter sp.
TGCAGTATCTGCTCGAGCGATACGGCTCGCAAATGGGTGGCAACGTGGGCGTTCCGCTTGCAAAGCTTGATAAAAGCGCTAAAATTTGGGTGCTGGAGACGAGCTCATTTACCCTACACTACACCAAGCACGCGCGCCCGGACATCTACGTGCTGCTTGCGATCACGCCCGATCATCTCAGCTGGCACGGCGATTTTGCGGAGTATGAGCGCGCCAAACTCTCGCCGCTGCTAGCGATGCGCGAAGGCTCCGTGGCGCTGATCCCGCGCGCCTACGAAAACTCCACCGCCGCGCAAAATAGCATAGCTCGCGTGATCTGTTACGAGGACGAAGCGGATCTGGCGCAAAAATTCGGCATCGATTTAGGCGAGATAAAATTCCGCACTCCGTTTTTGATAGACGCGCTTTTGGCGCTGTGCGTGGAGAAAATTTTATTCGACAGATGCGACGTCGCGCGACTGAACGACTTCGTGATCGAAGGCAATAAGCTAGAGGAATTTACCGACGCGCGCGGCAGGATCTGGGTCAATGATACGAAGGCCACCAACATCGATGCGTGCGCGCAGGCGCTGAAGCGATACGCGGGACGCAAAATACATCTGATCCTCGGCGGCGACGATAAAGGCGTGGATCTGCACCCGCTTTTTGTGGAGTTTAAAAAATACGATCTGCAAATTTACGCAATCGGTTCAAACACCAATAAAATCGTGCTTTTGTGCGATGAATACAGACTTCCTTGCGTGCGCTGCAAAATTTTACAAACCGCGGTGAGCGAAATTTCGAATCGGTATTTGAGCGGAGAAAATTTTTGCGAAAATGAAATTTCAAAAGAACGCTTAGGCGGCGAGAATTCCACAGGAAATTTAATGCAGGATAAAATTTCGACTACCGAAAGCGAGAGCTCCTGTGTGAACGCAAGCAGCGGCAAAACTTTAGGTTCGCAAAATTCTAAAAATTCTGTGGATTTTAAAAATTCCGTAAATTTCGCTAGTGAAATAGCGCTGCTAAGCCCCGCGTGTGCGAGCTTAGATCAGTTTAAAAGCTACGCGCAACGCGGCGAGCTATTTAAAAAACAGGTTGCACAGCTCGGATAAATAGGCCTATCGAGGTTAGCCAGATCGAGCTGAGATTTTATTTAGCACAGCATGCAATCGCATTATAAAATTTCAACGCTTCTGCTGCACGGATATATCTAAGTAAATCTAGCTGAAACATGCATCGCGATGTCACACTACTGGCTTTGACGCAATGTTTATAAAGATGCTTCGCCAAGTCCAAATTAAAGCCAATTTTCGACGCTAAATTTAACCAATCGCGGCTATCGCCCATTATGCGCGCAAATTTGTCTACTTTGCATAGCCTAGAACCAAGCGTATAATTTGCAAAGTCGGCTAAATAGTAAATTTATATCACTTTGCTTTTAGATTGATAGCCCTTTTTGATTATTGTAAATTACTGCGCAAGCAATATTTTTATCACTAAAATTTAGAAAATTCCAACTGAGTAAATTTGGCTGTTTTGGAGCGCAACGTACAAAAATCTAGCGAAAATCGAGGATTTTAACCGAGATTTAAGTATTGCATGGATAAAATTACTTTTCTTTTTCGGTGGTTGGATAGCTCAGTCGGTAGAGCAGCAGACTGAAAATCTGCGTGTCGGCAGTTCGATTCTGCCTCTAACCACCACCTCATATGCCTTCAATGAACCTACACTTAGATAAAAAGCGATCGCGAATTAAATATCTTTTAACACAACAATGCTAAAATAACGAAATTTTACGAAAGGCAAAAGCGGTAAAAGCATGCTGATTCTTGGTGAAAAATACAAATTTACCGACGTGGAGCTAAGAAGGCTTAATAAAAAATTCGACAAAGTTGACATCGTAAAATACGCCACTCGCCCCTTCGCAGAGGTCCAGCTACAGATCGAAAACCTACTTAAAAATCACAATTATAAATTTCTAATCATAAACACCAAAGATTTTATAGATCCCAAAATGATAAAATTCCTTACGCTCTTGCAGTTTCGTTTCAATCACAAGCGGCTCAAAATTCTAACTATTGAAAAATTTTTAGAAAAATTCTTTCATAAATGCTATATCCCCGAAGACGATAGGGATTTGGAATTTTTAAGCAATATTAGGCCGTATAACGACTTCGAGTACGCCACGAAGCGCGCCATAGACTACATAGGCGGAGCGATCCTGTATGTTATATTTTTTGCAATCAAATTTCACGTAAAAAAGAAGATAGACGAGCAGTCGCCGGGGAAATTATACTTCATCCAAAATCGCGTAGGATTAAATTTGAAAAATTTCAGATGTTATAAATTTCGAACCATGCACGAGCATTGCGTTCATAATCCATACACGCAGAAAAATGATAGCAGGGTGTTTGAGTTCGGCAAATTTATGAGAAAGACTAGGATAGACGAGCTTCCGCAATGCATCAACGTACTGCGTGGAGATATGCACCTAATCGGGCCTCGGGCGGAATGGGACATTTTGGTTAGAAACTACGAAAAAGCGATCCCTTATTACAACGAACGCCATCTGGTCCGCCCTGGTATCACCGGCTGGGCGCAGGTTAATTACCCCTATGGAGAAAACATCGATGATGCCAAGCAAAAGCTAATGTATGATCTCTATTACATCAAATACTGGTCGCTGTGGCTGGAGATCAAGACGATCTTTGCGACGATCAACGTTATGATCAGAAAAAAGGGTTTATAAAATTTAATCTCCCAAAACCATCTTTAAAAGCCTGTAGTTTGCTTTATGAACATCAAATTTTTCCTCCGCGATCCTTCTGCTCTCTAGTCCCATTTTATCGATCGCTCCTGGATTATGTATAAAATACTCCATCTTCTGCACCAGGGCTTCATATTCGCAGGGCGGCACCAAAAAGCCGTTCAGTCCGTCCGCGACCGTCTCTTTACAGCCCACGCTATCGGTCGTGATCACCGCCCTGCCTATCGCCATCGCCTCCTGCGTGCTTCTAGGGACGCCTTCTCTGTAATACGACGGCAGTACGAACACGCTAGAGCCTGCGATCCACTCATCCACATTGTCCACGAAGCCCGGATATATCACGATATCGTCGTTTAGATACATATCTAGGTGTCGTTTTTTCAGACCGAAAGGATTTGTCTCGTCAAAGGAGCCCAAAATATAAAATTTCACCTCTTTGTGCTTTTTCTTTATGATCTTTGCAGCCCGTAGATACTCAAACACCCCTTTCTCCGCCAAAAGCCTAGCTACAAATATAAAACTCACGGGCTTTGCGGGCGCTTGGGAGTATTTAAATTTAGTCAGATCGACCCCGATGCCGCCTAAAATTTCAACGCTTTTTACGCCGATTTTATATCTACCAACAAGGTCTTTTTTATCGTCGCTATTTAGCAAAATGAGTTTATCGAGCAGAGGAAGGCTAAACTTATAAAGTAAAATTTGAATAAATTTTATAAATTTAGCTTTAGCGGAAGATCCGTTTTTATGCAAAGTAAAGGCCCCACCTAGCCCCTCAAGCATACCGACGATACGCGGTACTCTCGCTAATCTTGCCGCTATGGTGCCGAAAATCACGGGCTTGACGAAAAAGCTGAATACAATATCCGGCTTATGTTTTTTAATGAGCTTTATCAAATCATATACCGCAAGAGCATCACCAAGCGGATTTAATCCTTTAGAATTTAGCTTGTAATCCAAAGCCGTCGCGCCGAGCTCCTCGATCCTGCTGCGAGAGACATCGTCGTAATCATCCGCTAGGCAATAAATTTTAAAATTTTGCCCGATAAGCTTTGTGATAAATTCTTTTCTGAAATTTATCATCATAGAAGCAGCGCCACCAATAATAAAAATTTTTTTCAAAACGAGACTCTGTTATTAAATAATAGGTATTTCATCACGGTGATAAAAAAAGCTATTAGGATAAAATACCCCAAGTAGAAGGTCTTTTTCGTGTTTAAATTTTTAAATAAAACGTAGGGGATAAAAAATTCAAAAACGCTAAATAGCAGATAAACTCTGCCTAAAATAGGGATGCCGTAAAATAAAATCCGCAGTAGTGCCGCAAAATACGCGAGATTGTATAAAAATATGCTCTTTTTATCCGTCTCTTTTTTGTAAAACAGCACAGACAGCATATTCGTAAAAAGGATAAAATAGATGCCCAAATAGCTAAAAATGCTTTCGCTATAAGGTTTCATATGATAAGAGACCAGATAGTCCGTGTAGATATTAGTAGGGATGTGATTGTAGATAAATTCCGCAACTATCTGAATAATCCCGATCCTATTAAATACAAAAAGTAGCATAAATACAAAAATCATCAAAGTGGTTTTATAGTGCTTTTTAAATAAATCAAATATCAAAAATAGAGGTATTATAATGATAATGGTCGGATGAAAAAGCGCTCCTACGGCGGTAAGCACAAAAGATTTTAAAATTTTACGCTCATAGTATAAAATAAAAACTATCGGTATAAGGGTCGTAGCAATAACCGATCTAAGGGCATTGAATGACATGGCGAAAAACGACAATGTAAATAAAATATATGTAATAATTTGAAGCTTGTCGTCAAAATAATAAAATTTTTTATAAGTTTTGACCATATAATTCAAAGCAATAGTTTGTATTAAAGACCAAATGACAAAAAGTAATCCATAATTAATAGTTAAAGGGTTTAAATATTTTATCAAAAGATACATAATTATCCCTTTGTACAGGGAATATAATCTTTCTGTTTCTAAAAATAAAAATTTATACATTATATAATCGGTCCCGTAATTATCCTGAAACGCTACTAAAATAAAAAATATAGATAAAAAAGCATAGTATAGCAACGGTCGGATTTTTCTGTATCTTATAGAAAAACCATATGTTAAAG
>CAURFS010000154.1:0-4881 GCA_963523845.1 uncultured Campylobacter sp.
CCGCTTCGGCGTGCGAGTATTGTGCGGGGCGCTACGGCAAGGAATTTTAAGATCGGAATTCACGGCGTAAAATTCTAAGGCATGATTAAATCCGCGGCGGAGCGGAATTTTAACGATGCAGGCTCCTCCGCCGCTATGGAATTTAAGCTCCGACGCAGAATTTTATTTATATGGAATTTCGTCTCGGCAGAATTTTATCGCGGAGGCGAAACCGTTTGCATAAATTTCACGCCGTCGCGGAATTTCATAGCATAAATTTTATAGCGCGTTGCGGAAGATCTTGCCGTAAGATCTGCGCGATAAAGATCCGTGCCGCGAATTTTGCGGCGTGAAATTTTAAGACGCGGAATTGATCTTTGCTTGCCGCGCGCGGTCTATCGCGGCTAAAATTTCGAGGTGCGAAATTTCAAATCGCAAAATTCTGCGGTAAGAAATTTCATTGCAAAATTTAAGTGCCATAAAATTTCGCGCCGTTTAAGCCCTGCGGCGAGATTTCGATCATTACGAGCTCTAATCGCCGCGAGCAAAAGCTTAAATTTTTAAATCTCGTCGCGGGCGGGATTTAAAAATTTAAACGTAATTATTTAAGGAAAAAGGTGAAAAAGGTTCATTTTATCGGCATTGGCGGCATAGGAATATCGGCATTAGCGAGATTTTTACACGAGAAAAATTTTATCATTTCGGGTTCGGATATCAAAGAGAGCGAGACGACTTACAAGCTAAGAGCGGACGGCATGGAGATCATCACGCCGCACGACGCTTCGGCGATCAAAGATCAGGAGATCGTCATCTACTCCGCTGCGATCAAAGAGGACAACGTCGAGCTGCAAGCCGCGCGCAAAAAGGGGATCGTCTGCCTCTCGCGCAAGGAAGCCCTGCCCTTCGTGCTAAAAGACAAGCGCGTCTTCGCAGTCGCCGGCGCGCACGGCAAAAGCACCACGAGCGCGATAACCTCGGCGCTGATAAATGGCTCGGTCATCATCGGCGCGATATCCAAGCAGTTCGGCTCGAATATGAAATATGAAAATAGCGAAAACATCATCTTTGAAGCCGATGAGAGCGATTCGAGCTTTTTAAATTCCAACCCCTACGTCGCGGTCGTGACCAACGCCGAGCCCGAACATATTGATCATTACGACAACGATTTGGATAAATGTCACGCGGCGTATCGCGGCTTTTTGGAGCGCGCCAAGATCCGCGTGATAAACGCCGAGGACGAGTTTTTAAGCTCCATCAAGCTCGGCTGTATCAAGCTCTTTCCTTCGCGCGATATAACGGATCTAAAGGTGCTGCTACGCGATCATCAGCCGTTTATGAGCTTTAATCTTAAAGAGCTCGGACGCTTCGAGGTTTACGGGCTAGGAAGGCACATCGCCATAGACGCGTCGCTAGCGATCCTTGCCGCAGCGTGCGAGACGGGGCTAGAGCAGATCCGCAAAAATTTGCTAAATTACAAAGGGATCAAAAAGCGCTTCGACATCCTGTGCGCCACCCCAAACTTCGTGCTCATCGACGACTACGGTCACCATCCTACCGAGATCAGAGCGACGCTGCAAAGCGCGCGCGAATACGCTAGCTTGCTAGGGCTTAGCAAGATCACGGCGATCTTTCAGCCGCACCGCTTCAGCAGGCTTAAGGCGAATTTAAACGCTTTCAAAGAGTGCTTTGCGGGCGTAGAAGAGCTCGTGGTGCTACCCGTTTACGCCGCGGGCGAGCCAAGTAACGGCATCGATCTGAAAGAGGAGTTTAAGGGGCTCGGCGCACTATTTACCGAGAGAGTCTTTAGAAACGGCGAGAAGATAGAATTTAGCGATATTTTCGGCGTCCGCCACATCATAAACGACGGGCTCGTGATCGGATTTGGCGCAGGCGACATCACCTATCAGCTGCGCGGAGAATTTTAGGCTTGAAAACTCTCGCCGAATTTACGAGCCAAACTCCGCTGCGGGCGGGCAAGGATAGAATTTGAGATTTTTAGTATTTGTTTTCGCATTTTTATTTATCGCGGCGATCTTCTTCGTACGGAACGAAATTTTAAGCAAAAGGGCTAAAATCATCGCCACGGCGCTGATCGTGCTGCTATGCGCGGGGGCGTATCTTTACGAAAGCGCAAGCGAGCGCTCCGCCAAGCTTGAGGAGGAGATGGTTTTTAAATTTAACGCAGGCGCCAGATTAAAATGCGGCGGCACGATAAATTTCACTTCTGAAACGCGCGACGCGGCAAATTCCTCTCCCGAAAAACACGGCGCGGATTCGAAAAATTTTGGCGCGCAAGAGGACGAAGTAAATTTAAACGCGCAGTATAAGGCCGCTTCCGCCGCTCAAAGCTCAACCGTTCAAACAAACGAGCAGGCTTTAGCCGCGCAAATAAACGGCGCCGTCTCGGGCAGGCAAAATTCTGCACAAAGCTCTACTTCGCAAAATTCTACAGGGCAAGGCGATACGCAGAACCGCGCGCAGCAAAATTCTGTGAGCCAAGGAAGTACGCGAAGCTCTGCCTCACAAAATTCCGTGCAACGAGACGACACGCAAACCTCCGATCCGCAAGGCTCCGCACAGAATTCTAAAACTACGCAAAATTCCGCGCCGCAGAGCTTAAATTTGCAAAGCTCCGCGCAGATCGTAACGCGAGAAAATTTCACCTACTCCTTTTCGATGGGCGCTTTCATCGCCAAAAAGAGCGCGGGCGCGGAGTTTAAGGGCAAAACCTACAAGATTAAAGAGTGCGTTTATGATCAGTGACGAACTCTTTACGCGCCTCGATCTGGGCGAGTATCTAGCCAAATTTAAAAGCTTTTTGGCGCGCGAAAAGCCGCTATTTTTAAGCGGCGACAGCAAGCTAAATTTTGAAAAGATTTCGGAGCTTACGAAATTTGATCTCGCGCAGTGCGAGAGCGTTGCAAACCTAGACGACGCTCTGATGCGCATCTCAAAGCACGGCGTGCTTCATATCAGCGAAATTTACGAGTTTAGCAAGATCGTCCGATATTTTTTGTATCTCAAAAAGCAGCCTTTTGAGGGCAAACTCGCTGCTTGGCTTGCAAAGATCGAGATCCCGGAGCCCATCGCGCAACTAAAGGATTATTTCGACGATCAGGGCGGCTTTCGCGACGCGATAGACGAGCGCTTTGGCGCGCTAAACGAGGCGTTTAAAATAAAAAAGGGCGAGATCGAGCAGACGCTAAAAAGGCTGATCTATTCCAAAGCCCTTTCGCCCTATCTTGCCGACACGCAGATCCACTACATAAGCGACACCGAGGCTCTGCTGGTGCGCGGCGGCTTTAATCACGTGCTAAAAGGCAGCGTCGTAGCGCGCTCAAGCGGAGGCTATTTTTACGTGCTTCCAGACGCGATCGCGGCTCTGAAGTCCGCTCAAAGCGCGATTTTGGATAAAAAAGAGCAGATCGTTTTCGAGCACTGCAAGCAGATCAGCGCGGTTTTTAATAAAAACTTAGCCTTTCTGAAATTTATAAACGCCGCTTTCGACGCGATTGACGCGCTGATTGCGCGCGCTGCGATGGCAAGAGCGAGCGATTACGAGTTCGTCCTGCCCGAGCCTTCGCGCGACATCGTCCTAGATAGCTTCGCCCACCCCGCGCTTAAAAATCCAAAGCGCGTGAGCGTGGAATTTAGCGGAAAAATTCTGCTCATTACCGGCGTGAATGCGGGCGGAAAATCGATGCTTTTAAAAAGCATTCTAAGCGCGACGCTGCTAGCTAAGTATCTCCTTCCGATGCCTATTCGCGCAAGCGGTAGCCGCATCGGCACCTTTAAGGAGTTCGAGCTCATAATGGAGGATCCGCAAAACTCCAAAAACGACATCTCGACCTTCGCGGGCAGGATGGTTGCCTTTAGCAAGCTGTTCGGACGCAAAGAAATTCTAATCGGCGTCGATGAGATCGAGCTAGGTACCGATTTTGAGGAGGCTGCGAGCCTATACGGCGCGATGATCGAGCAGCTGATAAGCAGCGACGTAAAGATGATCATCACCACGCATCACAAGCGCCTAGCGATGCTGCTGGCAAAGGATCCGCGCGTGGAGCTGCTAGCGGCGCTTTACGACGAGAAAAACAGCGCGCCGAAATATGAGTTTTTAAAGGGCACGATCGGCAAATCCTACGCCTTTGAAACCGCGCTGCGCTACGGTATAGCGCAAAATTTGATCGCTGCGGCGCGCAAAAACTACGGCGAAAACAAAGAAAACCTAAACGAAGCGATCTCAAAAGCGATAAATTTAGAGCTTGAGCTAAAACAAAAGCTGGCGCAGACGCAGCAAAAAGAGGAGAAATTAGACGCGTTGAGCGAAGCGCTAAAAGATCAGCGCGAGCGCGCGCAAAGCGAGCTGAGAGCCGAGCTTTCAAGACTGCAAAACGAATACTACCGCGCCATTTCGGAGGCCAAACGCAGCGTAAGCCTAAGCGACGTGCGCGAAAAGCAGCGCGCCATAAACCGCGCAAACGAGCTCGCACGGGCTGTGCAGCAGCCCGAACTCGGCACGCCGGAGCCGCAAAGCCTCAAGGTGGGCGATCGCGTCAAATACGGCAAGATCAAGGGCGAAATTTTATCGCTCAGCAAAACCCAGGCGCTGGTGCTAAGCGACGGCATCAGGCTGCGCGTGCCGCTTAGCGAGCTAAAGCGCAGCGGTGCAGCGCCCGCGCCCGCAAAAAATATCAGTATCAAGGTGCAAAAGCCCGCCTCTGCGTCGCTCGTGCTCGATCTGCACGGCTTGCGCGCCGAGGAAGCGATCAGCAGGCTCGATAAATTCATCAGCCAAAGCCTCGTGATGGGCTTTGATGAGATCATCGTCAAGCACGGCATCGGCACGGGCAAGCTCGCTTACGCGGTAAAGGAGTTTTTAAAATCGCATCCGAGCGTCAAGGG
>CAURFS010000155.1:0-4875 GCA_963523845.1 uncultured Campylobacter sp.
GTAGAGGGCACGGCGAAATACGTGGATCTGCCAGAGGGTGGGCGTGGGCTGGACGTGGGCTGCGGCAGCGGCGCGCTAACGATTGCCGTCGCCAAGCGCAATCCGCACGCATCGGTGCTAGGCGTCGATCGCTGGGGCTTTGAGTATGCGTCTTTTAACAAGCAGCTGTGCGAATCCAACGCGCGCGCCGAAGCGGTGCAAAACACTAGCTTCGAGCAGGCCGACGCATCGAAGCTGCCCTTTGAGGACGACAGCTTCGATGCGGTTACAAGCAACTACGTATATCACAACATCATGCGCAAGGACCGCCAGGAGCTGCTTTTAGAGACGCTCCGCGTGCTTAAAAAGGGCGGCAGCTTCGCGATCCACGATCTTTTCTCGCGCGGAAACTACGGCGACATGAATGCTTTCATCGCGCATCTCAAGGAGCAGGGCTACGAACAGGTCGAGCTCATAGACACGACGCAGGGGCTTTTTATGGGCCCGCGCGAAGCCAAATGGCTAATGCTAGGCAGTTCAAAGCTTCTGGCGGGTAGAAAATAGAAAGTCTTTATTCGATTTAAAATCGGTAGCTAACGCGAATAAAATTTTAAAATTATTAAAAATTTTGGAATTCTAAGATTTATGAAATTTTAGAATTTTGCAAAATTTTAAGAAAACACAATGCGGTGAAATTTTAGAATTCTGCCTAATTTTAAATTTTGAAATTCCGCCTGACGCACTACTGCGTTAGTATCGCGACAAATAGCTTGAGCTGCGTTTTGGCTATATTTGCCGTATTGAAGCGGCACATTTTTCGCTCCCGCCGCGTGCCCAATCGGATTTAAATCCCACCGCTTAGAAAATCCGCGAAATTTTTTATAATTCTATAAATCTAAAATTTTATAAATTTTAAAATTACGTATCGTTATGCCACTATCGCGGCAGAGTACTTTAACTGCGCCTACCCGCTGAATATCCGCGCGGCTAAATATCGATAACGCCGAGGTGCGAGAGCAAAATTTTAACTCCGATTAGTATCAAAATCGCGCCGCCTAAAACGAGCGCCTTTGAGTGCAGGTATTCGCCCGTTAGCTTGCCTGCGTAGCACGTCGCGACACACAGCGCGAAGCAGACGAGCCCGATTACGCAACAGGCGTAAAGGATGTTTATCTCGCCAAAGGCAAAGGTCACGCCCACGGCCATAGCATCGATGCTGGTAGCGATCGCACCCAGCACCAGCTCCTTCGTGCTTAGGCGAAGATCTGGCTCGTCCTGTTCGCGGCGGGATTCCTCGATCATCTTAACGCCTAAAAAAGATAAAATTCCAAACGCGACGAAGTGATCGATCTGCGCGATAAATTTTACGAAGTTTATCCCCAAAGCGTAGCCCGCAAGCGGCATTATAAACTGAGCCGCCGCGTAGAAAAACGCGACGCGCACGATCTGCGCAAATTTAAAATTCGGATATTTCGCGCCGTTTGAGATACTAAGCGCGACGCTGTCCATCGCAAGCGCAAAAGCGATGAGTAAAAGCTCCATATTTAGCCCTTTTGGTATTATAAAAGCGTTGATTATACATTAAAATTTTCGAAATAAAATAATCAATCTTTAATTAGGGAAAAACTTTGCTTAAAAAATTAATCTTTTGTTTATTGCCGCTATTTGCGACTGCTAGCTGGGAAGAGGTCGCCGTAAAGGGACTAGACGTGATGCTTAGTGCGGGCGCGGGCGATAGCGAAAATTTCAAAAGCTCGCTAAGCACCCTGATCGAGCGTGCCGCAAATGAATACGAACGCACTGGCGTGCAGGATTACGAGCTCGATCTGCCTAGCTATCTGACGCAGCGCGCCGGCAAAAAAAGCATCGCTGTGCAAAATATGCGCCGCCTGGCCACTCAAAAGCTAAATCCGGCGATCGAGCCGCTAAAAAATTTGATACTTACTAAAATCAAAGAGATGCCCGAGGCCGATACCAAGGCGGTTATGAGCGGCGAAGTGCTATTCAGCCACTATCTGCGCACCAACGCCTTTGATGAAATTTACGAAATCATTCGCCCTTTGGCGCGTGAACTAGGAGCCGACGCGAGCTTTGCTAAAAGCTTTAAAAGTGCCGTCGGACGCGAGCCTGGAGACGATTTTAGTAGCGAATTTAGCAGCGCCTTCATTAACGAAAGCTTCGATTTTTTAAGTAAAAACGAAAGGGAGTTTCGCAAAAACTCGGGCGCGATTTTAAACGCCATAAAGACGATCAGATAGGCGCGACTGCACTAAAATCTCGGCGAAATTTTACTTTAAATTTATGAAAAATTCTATCTCTGAGCTCGCGGAAAATTTTAATTCAAAATCCGCTTTAAATTTTATCTCAAACCGGGTGCGTGAGTGCGCAAACAATACAGCGCGCGGCGGTGCGATAAATTTTGCTCCCGCCCCCTGCTTCAAAAGAAATTTTAAATTTCAATACGCGGCCGCCGAGTTAAATTTTATGAGCGTGCGAAATTTAAAATTTTATCCCACTTCGGCTGGTTTTGCCGTGCGCAATCGTGCCTCGGTAGGTTTTGCCGTGCATAGTCTCGTAGCGCCCTATTCCGCTCTGCGCGTCAAAAATCTTAAAAGAAAATCCGCTTTAAGCTCCGCGACTCTTTCGCGAAATTTAAAGTCCGCGCAAATTCTAAGCTGCGCCGAAAACAAAGCTTTAAATTCCGCAAAATCCCCCACAATAAATCCTTGCGAAAATTCCGCGAGAAATTTCAAACGAAATTTTATATTAAATTTTGCGGAAAATTTTACTTGCAACGGCGCAGATAGCGAGAGTTCGCTAAATCGTGCGAGTGCCGTAGACGAGCCAAATTTAAGCCCCGCAAAAAGTCTCGCTGCCGCCCATACGCGACGCTCAAAGAAAAATTTTACCGAGGTCATTGCAAGCGGCCACGGCTCTACTCATACGCCGCAGAGCTTTGGATTGAAAAATTTTAAGGCGCGGAATTTTGCGAAGAAATCTAATTCGGCAGAGAATTCTAGCTCCGCTCGAAGCTTAAATTCCGCGCAGAATTTCGATTTCGCGCAAAGCTCTAATTCTACGCAGAGCCCTGCTGCCGCGCAAAATTCTGCCTCTACGCAAAACTGCACGCAAAGCTCGAATTCCGCGCAGAATTTCGGGCAAAATTTTAATTCCGTGCGAAGCCGCGCGCAAAACCCCGTTCCGCCTAGCAGGCTATGGGATCTGGGGCTGCTTTTCGTAGCGATCGTTTGGGGCTGTACCTTCGTACCGGTTCAGCGCGCGCTGCATAGCGGCGATGTTTTCAGCTTTTTGTTTTGGCGCTTTTTGGCGGCGAGCATTTTTACCTACCTCGCCTGTCTGCGCTTCGGCGTCAAATTTGACCGCGGCACGATAGGGCGGGGCGTATTTTGCGGGCTGATGCTGTTTTGCGATTTTTCGTGCCAGACCATAGCGCTTGATTATGCGCTATCATCGACGGTGGCGTTCATTTTGGGGCTCAACGTCGTCATCGTGCCCTTTTTAATGCTTGCTTTTTTCGGCAAAAAGGTCGGTGCGAGTGCCTTTGGCGGTGCGGTCGTGGCGCTTTTGGGGCTATATTTTTTAAGCGGAGCAAGCGGCGCGGTGGGATTTGGCATAGGCGAGCGGCTGACGCTAGTTTCGGCGTTTGCATACGCGCTTCATATCGTATTTACCGGCGTCTGCGCGCGCAAAAGCAACCTCTATGGCTTTGTGATCGTGCAGTTTATCTGCGTCTGCGTCTGCGCGCTGATCGCGGCAGTTTTTGTCCCGCACGCCGAATTTGAAGGCGAGATAAAGGTACTTGGAAATTTGATCTTTTCGCCGAACTTCGATTTTGTTTTCGCGCTGGTTTTAACCTCGATCTTTGCCACTGTCGCGGCGTTTGTGATCCAAACGATGGCGCAAAACCGCGGCGTAAGCGAGATAAAAACGGTGCTGATTTTCGCGCTAGAGCCCGTAAGCGCCGGCGTGATGGGGTATGCTTTCGGCGAGAAGCTAAGCGCGCTTCAAATTTTAGGTGCGGCGCTGATACTCGCAGGTATCCTGCTTAGCGAGCTGAGCGGGCTTTTAGGCGCGAAGTTTGCTAAAGATCGAGCTTACGAAAAAGCAGACCGAGGCGACTAGGATTATCGAAGCGCCGCTGGTTAGATTGAGCTTAAAGCTCAAAACAAGCCCCGCCGCGCAGAAAAGCGCCGATAGCGCGCAGCTTATCGCCATCATCGAGCCTAGGCTTTTTGAGATTTTTTCGGCGATGAAGGGCGGGATCGTCATCAGCGAGATCACTAAGATTAGCCCCACGATCTGAATCGACGCGACTACCGCGAGGCTCGCCATCACTACGAGGACGTAGTAAAAGACGCTCGTATTCACTCCGCGCAGCAGAGCAAATTCCTTATCGAAGCTGATTGCTAAAAACTGCCTGTAAAAGCACGCCGTAAGCGCCGCAAATGCCGCTCCGCAAATGCCGATGAAGATTAAATTTTCATGATTTATAGCTAAGATCGAGCCGAATAAAAAGCTCATCAGATCGGATTTGTATCCAGGCGTAAGATCGGCAAAGATTATCCCTAGCGCCATTCCAAACGCCCATATCGCGCCGATTACAGCGTCGAAGCGCTCGGTGTTTCGCAGCGTGACGTAGGCGATTAGCAGCCCCAAAAACAGCGCAAATACGCTAGCTCCGAGCACGGGCGAGATGCCTAAAAATAGCGCGATGCCGATGCCGCCGTATGCGCCGTGCGCGATGCCGCCTGCTATGAAGCTCATGCGATTTATCACGACTAAAGAGCCTACGACGCCGCAGACTATACTGACCAAAAGCCCGCCGAGTAGGGCGTTTCGCATGAAATCGTAAGATAAAATTTCAGCCATTTTTTT
>CAURFS010000156.1:0-4792 GCA_963523845.1 uncultured Campylobacter sp.
GCATTCGTTAAGCGCGAGATCGACGGCGCAGAAGTGCCCGTGCTCGCGTCGCAGGTGATCTAAAAATTCCGCTCTGCCCCCCGGATCGATCTCATGAGTGTGCGCCGAGCCGTTTGCGACGTAAAGAGCGCGGTTTGCGTAGTTTAGCGCAAGCTGCACGTCGTGGCTGATTAGAATTATGCCACAGCCGCTCTCGTTTAGGGATTTTAAAAGTTCGTAAATTTGAACCTGCCCCATCGTGTCGATGCTCGCTAGCGGCTCGTCGAGAAGTAAAATTTTAGCCTTCGCGCACAGCGCCCGCGCGATGTAAACGCGCTGTCTTTGTCCGCCGCTAAGCTCGCTGATACGGCAGTCTGCAAGGTCTTGCATACCTACGCGCCCCAGGGCTTGCATGGCTTGCTCGCGCTCGGATTTGGAGTAGAAGCCGAAAATTTTCTTATCTATCAGCCCCATCAAAACGACTTCGAGCACGCTTATGGGAAAGCTTTTGTTTATCGCTATAAACTGCGGCACGTAGCCCATTTGCGCTCTGGCAAGCGCGGGCGATCTGCCTAAAATTTCGATCGTGCCCGAGCTTGGTCGCAGCAGCCCCAAAAGCAGCTTCAAAAGGGTGCTTTTGCCGCCGCCGTTGGGTCCGAAAATCGCTAAAAAATCGCGCAGCTCGTAGTTTAAGTTTATATTTTTTAAAATTTCGCGTTTTTCGTAAGCAAAGTTTAAATTTCTTATCGTCACGTCCGCCATGAACGCCCTTTCGCCTAGATTTTGAAAGCATTTATTATAGCCCAAATTCGGAAAAATTGCCAAATTTTGCTATTATTACAAAAAATTTAAAGGCTAGCGGTGAAGAAAATCGGCGAAAAATCAGATAAAAATAGCTGGGATAAAAAGTCCGAAAGTTACGCTAAATTTAGCGGCGAGCTAGGGGATTTCGGCAAGCGGGTGTTTGAGATACTGCGCGGCTGGGGCGTGAGCTTTGCGGGCAAAAGTGTGCTCGACGTGGGCGCCGGCACGGGGGTTTACTCGCTGTATCTAGCGTCGCTGGGCGCCAAGGTCACGGCGATTGATAGCTCGGAGGGGATGCTACGCGAGCTAAGGCGCAGCGCGCAGGAGTTTGACATCCCTTTGCAAAACGTATTAAATTTAAGCTTCGCGGAGTTTTGCGAGCGGCTGAGCCGCGATGGTTTTGCAGACGCGGCGGGCGAAAATTTTAAAATTTATCCGCGCTCGCGGAGCGAAATTTCAAACTCACAAGCTCAAGAAAGCACCGCACAGGCTTTAAATTTAAAAGACGCTATGAGCAAAAGCCGCGAGAGCGAAAATTTAAAAATTCCCGCAGTTTTTGATATCGCGTTTCTTACGATGAGCCCTGCGCTAAAAAGCACGAAGGATTTTGAAGCGTTTTTGGCTTTGGGCGAGCGAAAAATTTATCTAAACTGGGCGAGCGAGCGCAATTCATCGATGCTTGCGCCGCTGTTTGAGCGCTTCGGCGCAGGAGCTAAAAGACTTGCTACCGCCGCCGAAAAGTTTGAGGCGCTGCTCGGGGCGCGCGACATCAAATTTAAAAGCGAAATTTTAACCGAAAGGCGCGAGCAAAAACGCAGTCTGCAAGAAGCGGTGCAAAACGCCGCGTGGCACCTGCATATGGACGGCGCGGAGGCTAGTGAGCGCGAGATCGAGGAGCTTTTGAAAAAGCGGGCTAAAGGTGGGATAATAAGCGATGAGATCAAAGCGAGTTTTAAGCTGTTTTATATTTAGCCTGGCGCCTGTTTTGGGGCTTTGCGGCAATCTTTTCTCGCCGCTTGAGATGCCTAAATATGACCCGCAAAAGGCGCGGCTGGGCGCAAAAATTTTTACTGACGTAAGATTTAGCCGCAAAGGCCGCTCCTGCGAGAGCTGCCATAACTTCTATCTAAACGATTCGGGTGCTTCGGTGCGCGATGGACGCGTGCCTACGCTAATAAATTCTTATTACTTTGATCGCTACTTGGGCGATTATAATTTCGCGGGCTTTGAAGCTCGGATCGCGGCGTCGGTTTTTAGCGAGAATGAACTGGACGCGAGCGAAGATAGAATTTTAGAGCTTATTAGGAAGAATTTAGCCTACAAGCAGGCTTTTGAAAGTGCTTACGGCGAGGCGAATACGGCGAACTTCATTGATGCGCTGAAGGAATTTTTAAAGTCCAAAACGGCGATAAATTCCAAATTTGACCGATTTTTGCGCGGCGAGGTTAAGCTAAATGATGCCGAATATAACGGATATGTGCTTTTTGTGCGGCTGTGCTCGGCATGTCACAACGGCGTTAGCCTAGGTACCGGCAGCTTTACTAAAATTCGTCCAAGCACGGAAGAGGAGGATGCACCTAGGCATAGGTTTACCTCCGACGGATTTGAGTTGCGCCGCGTGCCTAGCTTGCGCAATATCACGCAAACCGCACCTTACGTAAACGGACAGACGGATTTGCGTCTTGCGGTGTGGCAGATCGCAAAGGATCTGCTAAAATACGATCTTAGCGATGGGGAGCTTGATGCTTTGATGAGCTTTTTAGCTGCACTTAAGGGCGAGATGACGGAGGCGCAGGATGAAAGATAAGATAATGTGGGCTTTGATGGCGGGGATTATGATATTAGGCATAATCATCGCCGGGAATTATTTCTCGTCGCTAAGAGATGTAGCGAGATTTAGTACGATTTCGCGCGAGCTAGCTTTGATCGATAACGCCGATAACCGCTTAAATATATTATTTGATGCAAAGATCGCAAGAAGGGACTTTTCGATTGCAAATGCCGATATGCGCGGCATCTATCAGGTGCTGCAAGCTCTGCAAAAAGATAAAATCATCGATAAAATCGGACTTAGCAGCGATGTACGCGCGATCGGAAGCGCTTTTAGCGATAAAATTTCACTTTTGGACGAGCTTGGGGCTTTAAATTCGCAGAATTTAATCCTTTTTCAAAGTCTGCAGCAAAAATTTCTATCCAGTGGCGCAAATGCGCAAAGAGCAAATCTCTACTCTCAAATTTTAGGGCTTAACTATAAAAATCGCTCCGAGATCTCTGCTTTAAAAAGTGCGCTAGAAAGCGCAGATGCGTCAAGCCCCGACGAAACTGCGTTTATAGGAATCGCACGGCAAATTTTAAGGAATTTCGAGCGTCAAAATATCATCGTAAGCGATAATCTCTCGTTGCTCAACGAGCGCTTCGCAAGCCTGCGCGAGCGATTTTCTTACGCTAGTGAGGAATTTTACGGCTCGTTTATGCAAATGACGATGCTTTACACGGCGGTGTTTTTGTCATTTTTACTGCTTACTTACATCATAAATTCCGATGCTTTGCGTAGCAAACGCGCCCTCGCGCCCTATCGCGCGCTATGCGAGGAGGCAGGCGAAGCGATAGTTTTAGCAGATCAGAGCTTTAAAATTTTATACGCTAATAAAAGCGCGCTTAGCTTAAGCGGCTACGAACAAAGCGAACTGGAAGGAAGCGATCTTGGAGTTTTGATGCCCAAAGATAAGGGGACCGAACTTCCTGCGATGGTAAATAAAAGCGCCAAAGATACGCGCCTGCTTCGTAAAAACGGCGAGCTAGCCGATGTGAGCCTAAGGCTAGCAAATATCGCCACCGCATCCAAGCCGCCGCTATATGCGCTTTACGCTCATGACATCGGCGAGCGCGAGATTATGAAACTAGCTCTTGCGAGCGCAAAAGAGAGCTTAAACAATCAAGTCTATATCGATCATCTTACGGGCCAGGGCAACGAAGCGGCGCTATATGAGCTAATAAACGCCGAAAAAACGGGCGTAGCGATTTACATCACTATCGTAAATTTTGCAAATTTACGGCTTTTTTACAAGGCGGAGACGACGAATGAAATTCTGCGCTCATTTGCGCGCACGCTTGCGATGTGTATAGAATCGCACGAGATCAAAGCTAGTATCTTTCGCATCCAATCGGATGAGTTTTGCCTATTTTACGAGGGGCTAAATGTCACGCGCGACGTGGAGATTATAAATAAATATTTCACCGACAAGGTCTTTAATCTTCATACCACCGAGGGCTTTGCGTCCGCGCCTTTAAATATCACGATGGGCGTAAGCGAGCGCGCCGACGTAGCAGGTGGCGCAAATAGGGTCTTTCAGGCGGTCATGGCGATGTATGAGGCGCAGAGCAAAAACGAGCACGTGGGCTTTTACTCGCGCCCAAATGCGATTGAGGAAAAATATCTGCAAAATCAGATTATGATCAACACAATTCAAAATGCGATTAAGAAAAATCAAGTCTTTGTGCTCGTTCAGCCCATATTTGATATCACCCACCGAGATCCTAGTGGTAACACATACGGCACCGAGGGCGGCGATTATGTCCCATTAGTATATGAAATTCTAATCCGTCTAATTGACCGCTCAGGCAAGACGCGCTGCCCGGGTGAGTTTATCGATATCGCTAAGCAGACCTCGCTTTACATCCCGCTAACTCAGGTCGTAATAAACGAAGCCTTTCGCTTGCTAGACCGCTTTGCAGGGACTTGCTTTAGCATAAATCTTTCATATTTTGACATCGCAAACGAAGGCATCAAGGAGCTTTTAGAGCGCAAGCTCGCATCCAGCCCAAATGCTTCAAATTTATTTATTGAAATTTTAGAAAGCGAGGAATTTGACGATTACGAGAGTCTTAGAAGCTTCATCGCCGTAGCCAAAAACTACGGCTGCAAGGTCGCGATAGACGATTTTGGCAGCGGATACTCCAACTACTATAGAATTTTAACGCTCGACGTGGATTACATAAAGATCGACGG
>CAURFS010000157.1:0-4784 GCA_963523845.1 uncultured Campylobacter sp.
GTTTACGAAGCAAACTTCACGTCGGTAAATTTTGCAGCAAACTTTGGTGGCAAATATTTTGCATTTTTAAATTTTAAGGAGAATTCGGTGCGATGAGAATTTGGAAGCAAATCAAACTATAAAATTTTGAGGGTTTAAATTTTAAATCAGGAATTCCATCCTTGCGGAATTTGCAGATAAATTTTATATCCGCTACACCATTACCTTTTGCTTATAAAATTCTCGGATGAAATCCCGTATCGTAAAAATTTAAATGAAATTTTGCACTAAATTTATCTGGAATTTTAGGCGAAATAATATGAGAAAATCTAAAAAGTAAATTATTCTATATTCCAAAAGAATAAAATTTTAGATTTTTTGCGATCAAGCTCTAAGGCTCGCGCGTTAATTTAAAATTTTGCCAAGTTAAATTCTAAAGCTCGCAAGGTAAAATTTTGGGTTTTGTTATTCGAAAATGAAAAACAAATTTTAAAAATTTTCAAAATAAAAATCCAAATTTTTTAGAAAATAAATTCAATAAAAAACGATTTCAAAGCCGCCTCAAAACGAAATTCAAAAAATCTCGCTCAAGTAAGCCTCACTCCGCTGCAAATTTTAAAATTTCACTCTTCGAATTCCTCTGCGACCTTCGCCGCAAGGCGCAGTTTGTCGCTGTCGAAGTGGGTGTAGATGCGCGAAGTATTTAGGCTCGCGTGGCCGAGGGCTTCTTGGACGAGCACGAGGTCCTTTTGCTTTTTGTAAAGCATCGTCGCGAAGGTGTGGCGCAGCATGTGGGCACCATTTTTTTCCTTGCGGATGCCCGCGCTCATTAAAATTTTCTCCACGATGCCGCTGACGTAGGCCTGAGTAAGCGGCGCGCCGTTTTTGGTGACGAAAAGATAGCCCTCTTTGTTGGCAAAGTTCGTCTCCAGCGCGTTTAGATGCTCCTCGATCAGGTGGCGCTTGATCATTACGATGCGGTATTTGTTGCCCTTGCCGCGGATTCGGATGACGAAAAGATCGCCCTCGGGCGCGATATCTTTGCGCTTTAAATTTATCGCTTCGCCTACGCGGATACCCGTATAGACGATTATTTTTACGATTAGGCGGTTGCGATGAGCAAAGGAGGGAAACTCGCTTAAATTTATCGCGTCCAAAAACCGCTTCAGCTCCTCCTCGCTCATAAACTCCGGAAGCTTCGTGCCGCGGCTGCCGCTAATACCGCCCCAGTGCTTAAGCTCGATGCCGTAGTTGTGCGAGGTGCCGTCCTGCTCATTTTGGCGGTCGATGAAGCCGAAAAAATTTATCACGGCGATACGGTAATTTTTTTTGCTCGCATCGCTCAGCCCGCCCGTAATCGAGGCTAAAATTTCGCTCAAAAGCTCCTCGTCGATATTTTTCATACTCTCAAGGCCGTACTCTACTATCGCTTCGTAAAATTTTTTAAGCGGGTTAAAATAGGTATTGATGCCGGTAAGTCCCGCATTTCGCGCATCTTTTGCAAGCCGCTCGAGTTCGCCGATACTTGCTACCTCGTGATTTAGAGCCAGGCTCGCGCGGCGAAACAGCGCGTCGTTTTTCAGCTCCTTATTCGATAGCGCGCTTAACTTGTAGCGCACGAATTTTACGAGCCAAAACAGCAGCGATTTTTCAAAGCTATCCTTATAATCGAGCGGGAATTTCATTTGCTCTCCTCGCTGTCGCCGAAGATCACAAAGGGCAGCATCAGCGTGTTTTTGATGAGATTATACGGCGTTTTTAGCACGTCGGTCGCAACGGCGGTCGAATAGGTAGGCTTTTTCGTCGTGCCGCGAATCTCGATGATCGTGGAGATCGTGTTGTTTTCGCCCAAGATGATATGATTTAACAGCGGGATTTTTGAGATTATCGAGCTTGCGTCTTTGAGGTATTTAAGCTCCAGATCGATATTCAGCGCACCGCTTTTCATATCCACTTCACCGTTGCCCGCGATGTCTGCGCTACTGCCGGTAAAGCTCATCGCGTTTATGTAAATTTTATCGCCGCTGCGGCGGAAGTAAATTTTGCCCTTCTGCACGCTAAAGCCGCGATCGTTGAAATCGGGCGTCTTAAACGTAAGCAGCGACGGCACGGAGTTTATAAAGCTAAGTAGCCTTTGATAGATGATGTAGTCCTTCAGATAGGTGTTTTGCACGTTGATCTCACCGCGGTAGTTGCGCGGATCGATGCCGCTTGCTTTTAACGTAAATACCCCTCCGTCGAAACTCTGTGAGCCTAGGAATTGATTGAGCGCCTCGCCGCTGATGTTTTGCGCAAAAATTTGAAGCAAGCTCTTTTTAAAGATCAGCTTCACGTCGCCGCGTTTGAAATTTGCGTTCAGGTTCATATTTTTGCCGTCCAGCACGCCGTTAAAGTGCGTAAATTTCAGCGTCTTATTTAGATCGGATAGCACGATCGCGGAATTTTGTCCGCTGAAATTTATCGGCGAGCGCTCCTTTGTGCCGCTATTAAACTCGCTGGTTTGCACGCTTGTATTGATCGCGACGTCCACATCTTTTAGAGCGACGAAGTTGCCGCCTTTGTTTATTTTAAGAGAAATTTTACCGCTTCCGCTAGAGCCGTCCAGATCGCCCCCGCGTACCCGAAGTGCGAAAGAATCGTTTTTGTAGTGACTGCCGTCTTTGTTTAGCAGACCGAAATCAAAGATAAGATTGTTGCTGCTAATATCCAAATTTGTAAAATCGCTGGTTAAAATTTTAAGATCTCCGCCGCTAATGCCCGCGTTTTTAAGCGTCTTAGAAAAGGGCAGAATTCCGCTAATATCGGGCGAGCTAATCTCGATTCGCTCGCCGAAACTCATCTTTGCGCCCAAAAATTGCGAGCTTAGCACCGGCGCCTTGCCGCTAAAATCAAGGCTCATATTATCTCGCGCGTCACCAAATTTTAAAATTTCTTTGCCGTTCGGGGAGAGATTGAAGCTATGAATAACGCCGTTAAATTTAGCCTTGCGCGTGGCGATATCGATACTGCCGCTTGCCGTGGCGTTAAAAATTTCATTTTGCAGATTTGCGTCTTTGATATCGATTTTTTTCTCGGTGATGTGCACCCGCGCGGCTTTGGAGTGAAATTTCGCTTTAGAGATCATCAGATCGGCATCTTTTAGCGTCACGTTCGCATCGACCTTGGCGCTTTCCTTTTCTACGTCCACGTCTATCAACACGCGCGCATCGATCCCGCCGCCTAGCGGATATACGGGCTCATTTATGCCGTAGCTTTGCAAAATATCTACAAGGTCCTTGCCCAAGCTCTCTTTAGTTCGCAGATCCAGATATACGACCGGCCTCTCTTCAAAGAGTCCGCCGATGCGCACGCTGCTTCCCTCTAGGCTTTTGCCTTTAAATTTAGGCTCATTTAGCGTGAAATTTAGAAAATCGTTTTTAAGCGTGATGTTGGCGTCTTTTACCGTTACGGCTTCGATTTGCGGTTGAAATTTTATCGTAAGATCCTGCGCGTAAGCCGTGGCGCTGACGTTTTCGGCGATCGGGCGCGGATCTTTCAGATCGATTTTGGCATGCAGATTTTCGATATAGTAGTTTTGCGCGACCGCCTTACCGTAGATCCACTCGTTCGCAAGGGGATTTAGCCCAGTAAGTGCGCCCAGCTCATTCATAAAATTTTTTAGACTCAAGGCCGAGGCGCGGTTTATCTCGATATTTAGCTCCGAGCCGATATTGTGCACGTCAAGCTCGCCCGCAATCACGTGCGAAGCGAAGGTGCCGTTAAAATCATACGTATCGGCTCTGAAATTTGCTCGCGCCGTGCCGTGCAGAGTGAGATTAAAATCATTTAGCTTAAGCTCGATCGGATCGAAGTTCAGCCCATCTGTGCCCGGCGTGATCTTTGAGCTTAGCCTAAAAAACCGCGTATCTGCGTAAAAAACGTCACTTTTGTATTTTAGCTTTAGGCTTTCGCCTTTTATTTTCATATTGTCTACGTCGATCTCTTCAAAAAAGGAGTTGATGAGCGAGATTTTTTTGCTAAATTCTAAAATTTTCTCGCTTTGCGTGCGCAGATCAGTGGAATTTTGCTCTAAATTTTGTGTATTATTTTGCGTAATTTCAAGATTTTTGATGCGCAGCACGAGACTTTTATTTAGCTTGAGATAAAACCCCTCAAGCTTTGCAAAGCCCACGTCCAGCTGCGAAATCGTTATACCGTGCTTTAGAGCCACGGCGCATATTATAAAAAGTATAGTAAGAGTAAGAAAAAATCTAGCTAAAAATTTATACATCATCGCCTCATCAAAAAACTCCGCCCCAAAACCAAATCGGGCGTGCCGAAAAACTGCGCTTATAATATGAAATTTATTCAAAATTTTGGCTTATTTGCCTATAATTTCAGCTAAATTTTGAAAGGAATGCATGAAATTCTTTATAAAGCTCATCAAAGCGGCGTGCATTTGTATCGAGCTTGCGGCTATTGTCCTTTTGGCCGTGGGTTTTGATCTACGCGAGCGCGTCGGCAACGCGGCAACCGTGCAGATAGGACAAGGCAGCTCAACGAAAATTTTATCGCAACTCTCAAAGAGCTATCCAAAATTTAGCAAATTCGACGCGAGGCTGCTTTCTTTTTACGGCGGCGCAAAAACCGGCGAGCTGGAGCTTAGCGGCGAAAATTTGCCCAAATACCAATTTTTGTATGAGCTAAGCGTAGCAAAGCCCGTGATGAACGAGATCAAGCTGATCCCGGGAGAGACTACGATCGTGTTTTTAAAACAGCTCGCGAAAGATCGCGGACTAAGCTTTAGCGAGCTTGAGCGCGAATAC
>CAURFS010000158.1:0-4768 GCA_963523845.1 uncultured Campylobacter sp.
ACCATCATCATCGCAAATATAGCCGCAGCCTCGTGCAGTTCGAATTTATCATTAATTACGGATCGCGCAAGTACCACTCCAGCGCACCCACCCAAAGCTTGCAAAAATCTAAAAAATATAAACGCGTAAACGCTATCAAAGCTCACGCAAGCAAGCGACGCACATATAAAAAGCAAAATGCCCGCGTATAACGGCTTTTTACGACCGAATTTATCGCTTAGCGGTCCATAAACGAGCTGTCCTAGCGCAAAAGCGATGAAAAAACTCGCAACCGATAGCTGAGTGTAAAACTCGCTCGTAGCAAAGCTTGCCTTTACCTTTTCCAGCGCGGGCAGATACATATCGGTAGACAAGGGCGCCAGAGCGGACATATAGGCGAGTATAATCACCAGTTTAAATTTAGCGAATTTACTTTGTTTGACCATCGTTTTTCTCAATTATTTTTAGGCAGAGTTCAAACGTGCGCACGAGCGCGTTTAGATCTTTAAATTTTTGCGGCAAGAGCCTGGCGATAAAATATATCGGACGCAGCGCAAGTACCGTAGCCCACGCACTTTGCACTACATCCTGCCCGCCGCTTGAGGCGTAGGTGCGAATGCCTGCGCGCACTAAGCCTTCGCTCAGACCTTCGCGACACAGATCATAGACAAACAGCAAAAAATCTCGCATTTTGGCTTTTTGCAGATCACCGCGCTCGCCACGATTTTCAAAATCTATAAATTTCATCTCGCCATTTTTTACTAAAACGTCGCGCAGCGCAGGTCTGCCGTGTATGAAGCCGCGCGAATGCAGCTGTGCTAACGCCGCAGCATAGCCCTCAATAAGCGCCACGCAAGCCGCCTCATCCGAGCTTTTTAGCACCTCGTCCACCGGCGTGCCGCCGTCTTTGAGTACGAAAAAGCTCTCGTCTCGCAGCACCAGCTGCGGCACAGGCGCGCCGGCTGCATACAGGCTCTCGCATTTTAGCGCTTCGTAATCGAAAGCGGCTTTCGGATTTGCTTTGAATATTTTCGTAAGCAATCCGCCGCGGATGCGCAGCTCCGGCTGCTTGAGCCAGTATTTCTCGCCCTCGAAACTAAAGCTCGTGACGCGCTCGCCAGGATGATTTTTTAGAATTTCATTTACGTATTCTTTAAAATTTTGCATTCAATAAATTTAGCGAATTTTTTTTAGAAAGAGCTAAATTTGCGAGTTTTATTTCATAGAGTTTCATCTGTCCGCATAAAATTTATTGCGTAAATTTGGCGGAGCTAATTTTAAAACTATCAAGTAGAATTTATTGCAGTCTTGGAATTTTGTAGCGCAGGAAGCAACAAAAGCGTATAATTTTGAAATTTAGAAGTTAGATAAAATTTCAGAATTTTAAAAACTAAAATTTGCGTCAAAAAATTTTAAAACTAGAAGTGGCGACCCCTACGAGATTCGAACTCGTTTTACCGCCGTGAAAGGGCGATGTCCTAACCGTTAGACGAAGGGGCCACTTAATCTGGTATTAAGATTAAAGGCGGTATTCTACTCAAGACGCACTTAAACCCAACTTAAATTAAGGATTATTTATGAAATGCTCTTTTCTGGCGCCACTTGCACTTTCGCTTCTGCTCGCAGGCTGCGCTACCACCGCGCTCAAGCCCGCTTCTACGCAAGCTGTAAATTTCACCGTCATTTCGCCGCTTACTCGCACCAGCGACGCGGGCTTTATGCGCAAATTTAAAAATCAAACCGAGGTTCAAATTTACGCAAGCGGCATCAGCGTGCTGAGCCTGGTTTTAAAAGGCGATAAAATTTGCATGAACGGCGCGTGCGACGACGAGCTCGTTTTCAATAAAAAATTCTTCGGCACCGAGCACTACCGCGGGCTTCTGAGCGAAATCCTAGACGGCAAGCCGATCTTTGGCGGCAGCGACGCGGGCGAGCGCCATTGCCTCGCGCAAAGCCTGCAAGCTGGCTCTATCGATTATAAGGTTTGCCGCGACAAGGACGGCGGCGGAAGATCCATAAGCTTCGCCGACGCAAAACGCGGCGTGAAGATCAAAATCCGCGAGCTGCAGTAAAATTTCACGCGGCAGGCATTTACAGCACGCAAGATATATTACTCCGCAGGGCGGCGCGAGCAAATCGCGAACGAATAAAACGCGCGGTGAGATGTCTGTAAGTGCGCGGAAATAATGCGCTTCGGTCGCCGCTTCAAAACACGGCGCGAGCGGTCAAAATTCCATTACTCGGCTGGGTAATTTTCAGCTTGCGCAAACGGCGCGGTTTTATTGACGCTCTGCACCGACTCTTTGCGGCGAAATTTACCAAACAGCGCGTATGTGCGAAAGAAAAAAACGCGCATTTAAAATTATAAAATTCGCGTGCGGCTCGGGTTGATGAAATTTGCCGCACGCGGCGTAAAATAAAATTTAGGAGGTAAAATGAAGCGGATCGGAGCACACGTGAGTGCTAGCGGCGGGGTTTCCAACGCGCCGTTAAACGCCGCAAAGATCGGGGCGGACGCGTTTGCGATGTTCGTCAAAAATCAGCGCAGATGGGATGCGCTGCCGCTTAGCGCGAAGGAGATCGCCGCGTTTAAGGATGCGCTGAAGCGAAGCGGCATCCGCGCGGAGCATGTTTTGGTGCACGACAGCTACCTCATAAATTTGGGCCATCCGCGCGAGGCAGAGCGCGAGAAGTCCCTAAACGCCTTCGTGGACGAGATCCGCCGCTGCGAGGCGCTTGGGCTTAGGCTTTTGAACTTTCATCCGGGCTCGCATCTAAATGAAATTTCAGCTCAAGTGTGCCTGGATAATATCGCAGGGTCGCTAAATTTCGCCATCGCAAACACCGCAGGCGTCAAGCTCGTGCTCGAAAACACCGCCGGGCAGGGCTCCAATCTCGGCTATGATTTCGCTCAGCTTGCTTACGTGATCGATAAAATTTCAAACAAAGATCGCATCGGCGTCTGTATCGATACCTGTCACGCGTTCGCCGCAGGATACGATCTGCGCAGCCAGCAGGCCTATGAGCGCACGATGAGCGAGTTTGACCGCACGATTGGCTATAAATTTTTAAGCGGCATGCACCTAAACGATACGAAAAACGAGCTTGGCGTGCGTAAGGATCGGCACGAGAGCCTCGGGCGCGGATTTTTGGGGCTCGCGGCGTTTGAAAACATCATGAACGACCCGAACATCGACGAGATCCCGCTGATTTTAGAAACGATCGACGATAGCCTCTGGGCGGAGGAGATCGCGCTTTTGCGCAGTATGCAAGGACGCCGCAAAGCCTAATCGGGCGCCTTTTGCGCCACGTAGAATTTATCTCATTTCGCTTCAAAGTGGCGTGGAATGATAAGAGCCTTATGCCGTGCGTTTACATCGCTGGATTTATCACTTAAATTTTAACAAGCAAAAATAATGAGGAACTTCGCGCTAAAAATTCTGCGCCGTAAAAAGGCGCGAAATTCTACGACGAAAATACATCGTCATAGCAAAAGAGCAAAATTTTTATAGAAAAACGCAGCGCCCTGGCAGGAATGAAAAATTTTACGCTGCATAATTAAAATTTTCAAGCAAGATTTTTAAAGTGATGCGGCGGCAAATTTTAAAATTCTATCGCTACGGTATTTTAAGGCTCAGCGCCAGATTCGAAGCTCTAGGAATTAAAATTCTAAATTCCACATCAAAAAATTGGCGCGAAGCTTTATACGCGCGACTGCGTAAATTCCAATCTTGTAATTCTACTTTCGTCCGATCCGTGCAGAGGCGAAGCGCATAAGATTTCATAAATTCTAACTTAAAATTTTGCTGCGTGCCAATCTATGCTTTTTGGCACGTATTTGCTTATGACAAATCTGCCTCTTTATTTTAGCGCTTTGCTTGCGCTAAAATCTATGCAGGATCCGTGTAAATTTACGTTAAATTCTACCGCATATCGCCCGACTAATTTAAAATTTTATCGTCGCTTTAAATTTACTTGCGTTTTAAATTTAGACGCGTTTATATACAGCCGAATTTTGAGCCGCAGCCGATGCGTATTGTACCGGCTGCAACTCGGCGCGCTATTTTAGCAGCTCATACATATCGCAGGATTTTTGCCAAGTATCCTTCAATTCCGTCATATTAGGAAGGTCAAGATAAGAGCTATTTTTGCCTGAATCACAAGCTTTCTTGTAATACTGCGCAGCTTTACTTTTATCTTTTTCGACGTAATGGTTAAAAACCGCAAAATTGTAGCAATTCAGTAATTCGCCTGCTATGTCGCAACCTTTTTTATAATAAACCGCCGCTCTCATTTCATCCTTTTTTACGCCCTTTCCTTTGTCATACATATCTGCTAACATACTGCACGATAGTTCTTCTCCTCCGTCACAAGCCTTGTCATAATAAGTTATCCCTTTTGATATATCTTTTTCGACGTCGACCCCGAGACTATATTTGATCCCCAATAATCCGCAACAAATAGTGCATTTCGCGTTATAATTTTTTTCAAGAGATCTGATGCCTTTTTTAGAATCTTCTTGCATTATAATTTCTGACGCTGAAAGGCACCCTTCCTCACATCCACCATTGCAAGCTTTTTCAAACAGTTTAAACGACGTAGCATTGTCTTCGCATAATAAGCCGGCTTTGTAGCAAGACTCCATATTGCCGTCATTGCACTCCTTTTCAAACTTTTCACACTCGGACGCTCCGAACGCAAAGCAAGCGATAAATGCTAACGCAAATAGTGATTTTTTCATTTAGTATCCTTTCCGGGTAAAATTTGGCTCATTCTTGGGGGGGGGGGG
>CAURFS010000159.1:0-4754 GCA_963523845.1 uncultured Campylobacter sp.
GCGTTTGCGTTCGGTGACGAGCCGCCGCAGGCGCAGTTTGACGCCGAGCGAGCGCAGGCAAAGATCCAAAATTTCATGCGCGATCTGCTGCAAAACTATGTGCTTTGCGTAAGCGGCGCGGAATTCGCCTTCGCGGAGATCGAGGCGTATTTCACGGGCGCGGATCGCAACACCTACAAGCGCACGTCGCGGGCGGGCGAGATATTTTTTCACAATTTCGGCTTTGACATTTCGTTTCGCAGCGTCCCGCAAAGCGGCGGTGGGATTTTGGTGCGAAGTCTGCGCGTCCTAAGCAGCGCAGAGCTTTTGGCGGGCAGCTTACCGGATTCAACGGGCTGCTTACCCAGCTTGGCTGGCGACTTGCACAGCTTGGCGGAGAGCGACCTGCTCGGCTCCGCCGCCCCGCTCATACAAAATGGCGATTTTATCGCGGGTCCGCGCAAATGCATGGGTAAAATTTTAAATCTGCAAACGCGAAATTTAAGCTTTTCTTTAAAGTATGCGCCGAAAATAGCACGTGCAGCGAACTTTAGCAACCGAATCCGACGAGGCGAGATCGTAAATGAAGCGAATCTGGACGCAAATATGCCAAGCGGTGCGGCGGACGCGGCGAAGCTTGCGAATGAGCCGCGCAGGCTTACCAGCGAGGAGTTTGAGGTATATTTGAGCACGGGCTGCGCTGCGGCAAAAAAATATAAAAAATCGCTGCAAAGATATGAGAGCTAAATTTTGATCAAACGGCGCGCAGCGGGCGAGTGGTAAAATTTAATGAGCTTTAAGCGGTGGCGCTATAAAATGGCGCGTCCATCAAATTTAAAGACGGCAAATGGATCAAGGCAGGCTTGAGGAATTAAAAAGGCTACTACAAAAGCGGCATCAGGAGCCGAAGCGGGGCTTGGAACAAAATTCTAACGGCGAAAATTTTAAAGCCCCGAATTCTGAAACCAAAAATTCCGAAGTCTCTAATTTTGAAGTTTCGAATTCTGAATCCCTGAATTCTAGAGCTACAAATTCCGAAGCTTCAAATTCTGAAACCATAAATTCCGATCCTGACGCTTTAAATTTAAAAGCCGAATTAGAAACCGAAGCGGATCAGAATTCTGCCTGTAAAAACAGCATGGAGCCGCAAAATTTTATATCGGATGACAATGGCGCCTTACGGGAAAATTCCAAAACTAGAGATTACGACAAAAATCCGCTAGTCATCAAAGATCATACTTATTAGGACTATATGAAATACTCTATAGTTCCTACTATGGTAGGCTTGTTAATAGCGCTTGCATTTGCCACTATCGTAAATCCCATAAACATTAAAATGTTTCGCCTCCTTCCTTTGGTCTTGGTAATATTCGTAACAAATTTTATGAATAGAGACGGCGCATACTTCGTGTTTTATAACGATAAAATTTTATATTACAATAAAAATAAGATTCGTAAAACGTTCGAGTTAAATAAGATTGTCGCTATTGTTTTAAGCTTTGACTGGAGATGGAGCTGGAAGCAAAAAATCCCAATTTTTATAAAAATCTTTCTTGTTATTTGGTTTTTGCTCGGTTGGCTTGCGACGGGAGAGCCGATCAACGGCGTGGCGATAGTTTTTACTTTTTGCTTTTCTATTTTAACCACCAAGGCCTATATGCATATACTTAATGGTAGCCTTAGTTTTTTCGGTCTTCACGATCAGCTTGTGCTTTATAAAGAAAACTCTGAGGTCGAGATACTAAATATTTTAATGGCGACCGAGGACGAGTATCTGCAGCTGCGTGATTATTTTATGCAAACGATGCAAAAAGATATAAGCAATCTTCAACGCACGATGTCGATTTTCAACGAAAAGATAGAATTTAGAAAATTTAAATTTTAGCGTTTGAAGGATCGCGATATATTTTTCCGAAGCGCCCTTCGGCTTGGGATTTACGGCGTAAAATTTTAACTTTTTAAAATATTAAATTTAATATAAATTTAATATTTTTTGTGATTAAATTTTGCAATCATTTATCACAATATCCAAAGGATCAAAAATGAAGTTATCTTACGTTGTGGCGGGGGTTTTGCTATGCGGCGCCTTGAACGCAGACGATGCTGCGAGCAAGGATGTAAATTTGGGCACGATAACTGTATCGTCGAATTTTAAAAAATCTATCTTGCAAGAGCCCACGAAAGTGGAGATCGCGGGTAAAGACACTATTTTAGAAAACAGTGATATCGCCAAATCGCTTTCAAATTTGAACAGCTTTACGATGGAGCGTAAGGGCGGAGGCGGCAGCGAGGTTTATTATCGTTCGCAGACGGCGGCTAGGCTGCCGGTGCTGATCGACGGCAGCACGCTAAACGGCGGCTGCGGCATGCGTATGGATACGCCCATCACCTACATCTCGGCGCAAAACTACAGCTCGGTTCGCATCGTAAAAGGCCCGCAAGACGTCAGATACGGCGCACTCATTAGCGGCGGTATATTTTTCGATAGAGAGATAGCAAGGCTGTCAAAACCGAGCTTCGGAGGAAACGTAAGCGTGCTGGGCGGCAGTTTTAAGCGGTTTGAAACTACCGCGGACGTAGCAGCCGGTAACGAGCTAGGCAGCATAGAGGTTTCCGGCGGACACTACGAGAGCGGCGATTATAAAAGCGGCGGCGGGCAGAAAATGCATACGCACTATAAACGCAACAGCGTCTCGCTCGTGGGTACGCTAACGCCCACGGAAACTACCGCATTGCAGTTAAGTGCGGATCTGGGGGAGGGCGAAGCGGCGTATGCCGATAGGATGAGGGACGGCATACAGTTTGACCGTAAATCTTTCGGGCTCAAATTTGAACAAGACGTCGGCGAGCACAAGATCAGGCTAAGCTCGTATTATCATCAAATCGACCATATAATGGACAACTTCACCATGCGTCCGGTGGTGCCGGGTACGGGGCCCGGCAAGGGATATAGCATCAGTCACCCGATACGCGATATGTACGGCTTTAAGCTAGAAGGCGAGTTAAATTTCGATAATCTAACCAGCTTCATCGGCGCCGGTTATTCGCAAGACTCCTTTAAATGGCGGGGTGCCGGAACGGGCGGAGCCGGCGTATCTAAAGCCGAAATGGACGCAGCCGTATCAAAGCCGCACGTAAAAGAGCGTAAGGTAACGTATAAAACGATATACACCCAAAACGAATACGTCCTTGAAAACGACTACGGGCTTTTTGGCGGACTTAGGCTGGACGCGGGCGAGAGAAAACTGTTAAAAACGCATAAGAGCAGAAAAGAAAATTTATTCTCAGGCTTTTTTAGATACGAAAAATATCTGCAAAATTTAACGCTTTATGCAGGACTAGGGCACGCCCAAAGGATGCCCGATCACTGGGAAACAAACAAGGACGCGAACCTAGAGCTACGTAAAGAAAGAAATACTCAGCTGGATTTTGGCGCAGTGCTAAAAGATCAAAACTACGAACTAAGCGCGAATTTCTTCGTCTCAAAGATGGATGATTATATCATGCTAAAGTATAATACTATGGGCATGTCCTCAGACGCCTTTAATACCGACGCCCTGCTATACGGCGGCGAGATAGATGGCACTACGCTACTAGACGATATGTTTAGGCTAGGGGCGGGAGTATCCTACGTCTACGGCAAGGTGACTAAAAACGCGGGCGGCCTAAAAGACGGCGATGCGCTGCCTAAGGTTTCGCCTCTAGCGTTTAAATTAAGCGCAGGACTAGAAAAACCCGACTGGTTCGTCAAAGCCGACTTCTACGCTAACGCGTCGCAAAACCGCGCGCAAAAAGGCTACGGCGACGTGGGCGGCATGGACCTGGGTAAGAGCGATAGCTTCTGGACGCTAGGGCTAAGCGCAGGCTATAAATATAAAAATTATCAATTCTTGCTAGCGGCGGAAAACCTAAACGACGCCAAATACGCCTATCATAACTCAAAAGGCGGCTACGGCGGCGGTATCGCAGGCTACGAAACTATCCCGAACGGCACTAGGCTTTATGAGCCGGGCAGAAGCTTTTGGGCAAAATTTAAAGCGCATTTTTAAGGCCTAGAACGTCCGGATTTGGCGCGTTTTAGATTTTGTATCGGATTGTGCGATACCCATTTCGGCGTACTTCGCAAGTACTGCGCGAGCTTGTAAACAGACGCTAAAGTATAGATAAAATTTGCAAGCGTCTTGAGCGGCCGAGCTCGTGCTAAATTTATGCGGCTAGGCGCGGCTTTTGTCGTCCGAGCCGTTTTTCCGCACGGCGCCGAAGCTTCGGTGCGGCCTGCGGCGGATATGATGCTTATTCGGCGTGATCTCACGCGATAAACGTCGGCACAGAAGGCGGTTGCGCGATTTGAGATGAAATTTAGCCCGCAGATCAGCTTAAAGCTTTGTACAAAAAGGCGGTTTCGCGGCGCCTGATCCGTCGGCATCGTTTCGGTTCGTCGGGCTTGCCTGCGCGCGACGGACGCGCGGTAAAATTTACTGAGCTTTAAGCGGCGAGGGTATAAAATGGAGCGTCCATCAAATTTAAGGGCGGCAAATGGATCAAGGCAGGCTTGAGGAATTAAAAAGGCTACTACAGAAGCGGCATCAAGAGCCAAAGCGGGACTTGGAACAAAATTCTAACGGCAAAAATTCTAAAGTCTCGAATTTTGAAACCAAAAATTCCGAAGTTTCAAATTTTGAAGCTTCGAATTCTAGAACCTTGAATTTCGAAGCCTCGAATTTTGAAATCCTGAATTCCGAACCTCCGAATTTCGAATCTCTGAATTCCAAAGC
>CAURFS010000160.1:0-4649 GCA_963523845.1 uncultured Campylobacter sp.
CGACAAATCAACAGGTAAAGGATGAAATTTATGAAAAAATTTTACCGACTAACGTTGAGCGCTACTTTAGCGATATTAGCGGGTGGCTGCGCTATGTCTAGCGCGCCTAGTGCAAGCGACGAGAGCCTGCCGCGCGTAGAGGGGATTAGGACGATCACGAGCGACAATGAGATCGGACTTGAGTGGCCTAGATACGACTCAGATGCCGCCGTATTGGGCTTTGTCGTTTATCGCGCGCCCGCAAATGGCGGCGAAGCCAAAAAGATCGCCACTATCGCAGATCCATACTCCACTCACTACGTAGATACGAGGCTGCAGCCGGGCACTTCGTATAAATACACGGTGCGCACATACGGCGCCAAGGGCGTTTCGGCTCCTTCTCCGGTCGCTATCGCAAGCACGGCGAAGATGTTAGAGTCCGTGCCGTTTGCGCAGGTGATCTACGGACTTCCGGGCCGCGTTAAGATCATCTGGCGCCCGCATCCGGATCTTCGCGTAAGCTCCTATCTAATCGAGCGCCGTCCTAAGGGAGGCGAGTCGTGGAGCACGATTAAAGAGGTTCGCGGCAGACTTAGTGCTGAATATATCGACAATATCGATTACGGCGAAGGATACGAATACCGCATCACCGTCAAAACCGAAAACGGAGAGCTGTCCAAGCCTAGTGCAGTCATTGCCGCAGCGCAGGCAGAATAAAGTTTGCCGAATTTCATAACCCAAAGCGTGAGCCTGCCGCCGCTGCCGATTAAGCTCGGCGAGACCGAATTTTTAGAGACGGCGCGCGGCAGAAATTTAACGCTCGTGCGAACCAAAAGCTTTGATAGCGAGTTTTTTATCACCCTAAAGCCCAGTGGCGGCAAAGTGATAGTAAAGGGCGAAAAGATCACCAAGCCCGCCAAGATCGGCCATCTGCAACGAGCGCTCGAAATTTTTAAAGAGCGCTTCTGCGGGCCGATAATCTCGCAGGCGTTTGCTTACAAAGACAGCTCGCTTACTAAAAAAACGCCGCTGATTTTGGACGAGAATGAAATTTTATCCCTCGTAAAAAGCTCTAAATTTAATAAAATTTTTATCGAGATCGGCTTCGGCTCGGGCAGACACCTGCTTCATCAAGCGCGCTCAAATCAAGACGCGCTGCTAATCGGTATCGAAATTTACAAGCCAGCAATCGAACAGGTCGCAAAATTAGCGATCCGCGAAGGGCTGCAAAACATCGCTCTCATAGCCACCGACGCGCGGGTTTTGCTGAGCCTGCTTCCCGCGGGCTGCCTGCAGCGCGTATTTTTGCACTTCCCCGTGCCGTGGGACGACGCGCCGCACCGCCGCGTCATAAGCGACGAGTTCGCCTCACAGATCGCACGCACGCTCGGGCGCGGCGGCCGCTTCGAGCTTCGCACCGACAGCGAGGAGTACTTCCTCTACGCGATGCAAAAGCTCTCGCCCTACGTGCAGCGCAAAGCGGGCGAAATTTCACACTTCAAAAACCGCGACGCCGCCGTAGCGAGTAAATACGAGGATAGATGGCGCAAAATGGATAAAAATATCTACGATCTGATCTACGAGAACAAAACCGCGGGTCAGGGCGAGCCACAGCGGTTTGAGATGGAATTTTTAAAATTTGACGCGGCGGCAATCGCGCGAAATTTTAAAAATTCCACTTTCAAAGGCGAGGATTTTTTCGTGCATTTTGAGGAAATTTTTTACTTTGACGCGCAAAAAAGCTTGGACGCGGGCGGGACTTGCGCGGAGCGCGGCGTAAATTTAAGCGGCGCGGGCGAAGCTATAAACGACGAGGCTACAAATTTGGATGCGACGCGCGGCAAAAATTTAACCGAGCGCGCGAACATGGGTGAAATTTCGTCAGGCGCCGGCAAAATTTCAGCTACGACAGCGGGCGATAGAATTTCAACTTGCACGAACACTACACAAATTCTAAAAAAAGCGAGCGCCGCGCCAAATACAAACCGCGCGGATGAAACCGGCGCAAAAGACGACGCAAATTTAAACGAGGATCGCTTGAATGTAAGCTGCTTAAATTTAACAGACGGCGGCGTAGTGAGTGCGAGAAATACGACAAGCATAGGCGCCGCAACGAGCGCTAAATTTAGCCGCCCCGCCCCGAGCGAAAAGCGCGCTTTAGCCTGCGAGCAGATCGCAACAAGCAGTGCGCTAAATGCTAGCGGCACGGAGGGCGCGCTTGTAGCTATCGGCGCGACAGGCGCAAGCACTACACCCGCAGCGATCGGCACAATAGATGCAAACAATGCGCCGAATTTGGACGGCTCATTCGCAGCGACCAGTGCGATAGAAGAGAGCGCCACGCCAAATGCGATCCGCGCAGACGAAGCAAACACTACGCAAATTTTAAAAAAAGCGAGTGGCGCACTAAATGCAAACCATGCAGATGAAACGGGCGTAAATTTAAACGAGGATCGCTTGAACGCAAGCGGCATAAATTTAACAAACGGCGGCGTAGCGAGTGCAAGAAATACAACGAACGCAAGCATCTTACTTTGCAAAAATGAGCCGCAAGCCGAACTAAAAAACGAACTAAACCACGCTGCCGAACCGCAAACAGAATTACAAAATAAGTCAAATTCTGTCAAGTCACAAGTTGAGCGCCAAAGCGAGCCAAGCCATGACGAGTTACAAGCCGAACACCAAGGCGAATTAAATTGTGTCGAGCAGCTATGGCAAGGCAAACCAAGCCGCGTTAAGTCGCAAGACGAATGGCAAAGCGAACCAAGTTGCGCCGAGCCGCAAAACGAACGGCAAAGTAAGTCGGGCGCCGCCGAGCCGCAGGACGTGCTAATCCTGCTTTCGCTCGGGGCGTTCGACTTTCCGCAGCAGTGTTTTATCCGCGCAAACGCAAGCGGCACGCGCTACTTCATCCGCCGCCCGCTTCCTACGCGCGAAAACCACGCGGCACATCAAAAAATTTCGGAGATATTTTCACAATGGCAGAGATAACGGACGATTACAACATCATCACCGCAGCGGGCCTCACGCTGGGTTACGAAAAGGCGGGCGCAGTCATCCAAGACGCGAGTTTCGGCATCGGCGCGAAGGATTTCGTCATCATCACGGGCAAGAGCGGCAGCGGCAAATCCACGCTGCTTAAGTCCTTCTACGGCGGCATCGACATCATCGGCGGCGAGCTGAACGTCTGCTTGTGCGATCTAAAGGGCATCACAAACTCCGATCTGCGCACCCTGCGCCAGCGCATCGGCATTATCTTTCAAAACTACCGCCTGATCAACGAATGGACGATCGAGCGCAACATAATGCTTCCGTTAATGATAATGGGCTACAATCAACAGGTCTGCCAAGACCAAGCCAAAAAGCTACTGCGCCACGTCGAGCTCGGGCATAAGATGGGTAAGTATCCGCTCGAACTTAGCGGCGGCGAGCAGCAACGCGTGGCTTTGGCGCGTGCGATGGCGCATAATCCGCGCCTGCTGCTGTGCGACGAGCCAACGGGAAATTTGGACGACTACTCCAGCGCCATTATTTGGAATTTGCTGCGCTCGGCGTGCGAGTCGTGGAACGCCTGCGTGCTCATCGTAACGCATAAAATGCCCGCCACGCTGCGTTTTAGGCACCGACATTTTGAGATTAAGGACGCTAAAGTAAATGAAATCGATTAAAACCCATTTCGGCGTGATCTTTTCGCTCGTCGCGCTGCTTTTTTCGGTGCAGTTTGGAATTTTTATGAGTAACCTAACCAAAAGCTACGAGCGCTCGATCCAAAACGAATACAACATCGTGCTAGTCTCCAAAACCTCACTCAGCCTGCAAGACGCGCAAAAAGCGGTGCCTAAAATCAGCTCGATTAGCGAAATTTCCACAGCGGGCATTACCGAGCGTCTGAAGGGTAAAATTTCACAAAACGCCTTTGCCGAGCTTAGTAAAAATTTGCCTAAATTTTATAGCGTCAAGCTCGAAAGCTTCCCCGACGCCGCGCAGCTTGCCAAGATCGAGCAGGATCTAAAATCCATAGGCTCGCTTACGCGGGTTGAAATTTTTAAAAAGACCCACGATGAAATTTTTAAAATTTTACTGCTTATCAAAAGCCTCGTTTACGGCTTTGCGTTTCTAATCGTGCTTTTAGGCGTGATGTTAATTCACCGCCAGATGCGTATCTGGGTTTACGAACACAAAGAGCGCATCGAGATAATGGAGCTTTTCGGCGCGTCGTTTTTGATAAAAAGCGGCAAGCTCTACCGAATGGCGATAATAGACTCTTTCATCGCCACGCTGATCGTGACCTGCTTCTACATAGCGCTTCCTTCTTGGGAGGTGTTTTCGACCACGCTTAAGGGTATCGGCGATCTACGCACCGCCATAGTGCTGCCTTACGACGCGCTGATCCTTTTGGGTGCTGCATTGGCGCTATCTATCATCGCGGTGAGTTTTGTGATGCTGCAAATCGGAAATAAACGAGCATGAAAAGGGCTTTTTTAGCGCCGCTTCTTGCGCTGGGGCTCGCCGCGGCTCTTACTTATGCCGCGCCCGCAAAGCAGCAAAGCACGAAAGATAAGATCGCAAAAGCGGGTCAAGAGCTAAAAAGCTCGCAAAAGGAGGGGATGCAACTCTCACAAAAGATCGATGAGATCGCAGGCCAAATCGTAAAGGAGCAGGAGGGCTTT
>CAURFS010000161.1:0-4648 GCA_963523845.1 uncultured Campylobacter sp.
TCAAGAATGCAGAATTTTAGCGTTAAATTTTAAATTTTAAAGACAAACTTCGCGATCAGATACGCTATATACAGCATCAAAACTCCCACGAGCGCGTCTATTATGCGCCATGCCCTACTGCTTGCAAAAAGCTTCGAAAGCGCCCCTGAGCCATATCCTAAGCCGAAAAACCACGTAAACGATACGAACATAACTCCCGCGTAAAACCACGGCTTTTGGACATCTGCGATCGTAGCGCCGAGCGAGCCCACGACCACGACGGTGTCTAAATACACGTGCGGATTTAGAAGCGTCACCGCAAGGGCTTTGGCTACGACGGGCGCCAGCGGGCTATTTGCAGAGTTTTGGATTTTGGCAAAATGCGAGCCCTTATAGGCGCTAAAAAAGGAGCTTAGCGCGTAGCAGAGCAGAAATATGACCCCACCTATACTTAAAATTTGGGTAAGAAGCGAGCCTTGCTTAAGGGTGCCGCCTATTAAAAATATCCCTACGGCCGTAAATAGGGCATCGCTTAGCGCGCAGACCGTGCAAACAGCCGCAACGTGGTTTTTTGCAAGACCTTGGGAGATGACGAAAATGTTTTGCGCGCCGATCGCGACGATGAGCGAGAGCATCAGCGCGGCTCCTTGCAAGAAAATTCCGATCGGCAAGGAGTTCAAGACCGCGCCTCTACTTATTTTTACTTTCGCAGGCGGAGCTTTGCATCTCGGTATCGGCGGCATTAGAGTCAGCCGCTACTGCACTTTCAGGCGCAGCGTCAGATCCATTATCGCCCGCATAAAATTTAGGCGAGGAATTCTCGGCGCCTGTGAAATTTTCGCCTGCGCAGGCGCTATTTGAGGAAGCGGCATTATTCGGCGCGGCGGAGCTTTGTTCGTTTAAATTTGAAGCGCCCTTTAAATTCTGCGCGCCGTTTGAATCAGCGGCGCCATTAGAATTTTGCGCGGCGAAATCCTGCGCCACGCCGAAATTCTGCGCGCCTAAATTTTCATCTAAATTTTGTGCGCCGCAGGAATTTTGCGTATCGGAATTTTGCGAAGCGGAATTTTCATCGCGGAGGTTTTTAGTTTTAAAATTTTTATCGGAGCTCGCGCTTTTTTTAGAGCCCTTGGCGCCCTTGCGAGTTTTTAAAGCGGTTTGCTCTTCCTCAGGGCTTTGCGAAAGACCCGCTTTCTCGCGCAAAATTTTACTCAGCTCGTAGATCGAAATTTCAAACGAGCCCGGCAGTGTGGCCTCCGTGTCGCTGTAAAATCGTAAAAAATTAAAGCGGTCCTGCGCCTGGGGCGCTTTTTTGAATACAAAATTTAAAAGCTCCGTTTTGTTTCTGCCTGCGACGAAGGTTTTGGTGCCTAAATTTGCGATATCTTTGTATTCGAAGCTCTCGGAATTTGCGCCGCGCACGATCGTCAGGGCGTCCTCGCCGATCTGCAAATAATTTTTAGCGCCGAGTCTGAGCGCGCAAAAAAACGCGCAAAGCGCCGCGACTACGGAAGCAAAAAGCGCCGCGCCGCCAAAGCCCGCGTGGTAGCAATACCCGCTAGCGAGCGCCAAAATCGTCGATCCCGCCAGCGTCATCGCTACGGGCTTTTTATTCTCTTTTACTATCATCTTCCCTGCTTAATCAGTTGTCTTATATACTCGTAAATTTTAAAATTTAGCGCATCCATTACCGCGTCTTTGGAACCCGGATTTTTGATGCTTTGGTAGTTGAGATTAGTTACGTAGTCCTTCCACGCGCCCTTGTTTTTAACGCTTATGTAGAGGCTAATCTGCGAGTCGTAGAAGTAGTCTCTGTAATAATCGTCGTCGTCCCAAGGATCATAACCGAACGGCATCCCCCAGCCCACGCCTACGCCCGTATATCTGTAATATCTGCCAAATCCCATACCGAAGCTAAATCTCGGATTATCCCACGATCTGCGCGAAAAATCCGCCTTGCGGAAGTAGTTGAGATTGCCGCCGATTTGGACGTTCGCCGCACTTTTATTTACGACCTTAAATCCATCCGCGCGCAGATGCTGGATCACTACTTGGGTTAAATTTGAATCCGTCGTAGAGGTATTGGTGAAATTTACGCTTATGAGTTTATCCTGCGGAAATTCCATAATGTGAAGCGGCTCGGAAGTGCGCACGATGCCGCTATTTACGGGCACGTTTTTAGAGCAACCTGTAAAAATCAAAAACGCCGAAATGACCAAAAAAAGTGAAATTTTATTTTTCAAGACAGATCCTTTCGCTTAAGATTTCAAATCCTAAATTTGAGTGATTGTAGCATAAATTTAAAATTTTAATGTCGGCAAGGGGCGATTTTTTGAAATAATCTAACGATCGATACGCAGAAGCGGAGAATTTCAAATAAAATTTCGCGCCGAGCGACCGCTAAATTTAAAGCCGTCGCTCGGTTGAAATTTCTACGAAAAGAAGCGGGATTTTAAACCGGAGGAGTTTAAAATTCCATACTCTTATAGGTTCACGCCGCGCGTAAGCACGCGCTTGCGATAAACCTCCGAAACCCTAGACGCGTCGCCCACAATTAGAGCGTTCGTGCAACAGATCGCCGCGCACATCGGAACCTTTCCCTCCGCGATGCGGTTTTGGCCGTATTTATGCAGCTCCTCGTGCGAAAACGTAGGCTCCGGTCCACCCGCGCACATAGTGCACTTATCCATCGCACCTTTGATACCGAAAGCCCCGTCTCTAGGGAATTGCGGAGCGCCGAACGGACACGCATAGAGGCAGTATCCGCAGCCGATACATTTATCTTTGTCGTGTAAAACGACGCCGTCGGTTCTGATATAGAAGCATTGAACCGGACAAACCTGCGCGCAAGGCGCATCGGTGCAGTGTTGGCAAGCAATAGAGCTTGAAACCTCCTGCCCCTCTATGCCCTCGTTTAAAGTGATAACCTTGCGCCTATTGATCTGCACGGGAACCTCGTGCGCCGAGCTGCAGGCTACCTGGCAACCATAGCAAGCGATGCAACGCTCGACATCGACGTAAAATTTTAATCTTGCCGGCATTTTATCTCCTTATGCTCTTTCTAGTCTGCAAAGACCGGCGTTAAATTCCGAAATTTGCGTATTTATGTCAAAGCCGTAGTTGGTAATCGTATTTGAGCTCTCGCCTCTGATATATGGCTTAGTACCCTCAGGATAGCGCTCGCTTAGATCCTCGCCCTGAAAAATTCCCGCGAAGTTATACGGCATAACAATACGATCAGGCGTAACGGCGTGCGAATAGATGCACTTGACTTTGATCTTAGTGCCTTGCGGCGAATGAATCCACATCATCTCGCCATCTTTGATACCTTTATCAGCGGCAAGCTTAGGATTTACGTGCGCAAACATCTCCGGAGTAATCGCTGAAAGATACTTGCTCGTGCGCTCGATCATACCCGCACCACTTAAATTTACTAGCCTTAACGAGCTTACGATAGTAGGGAAGTCCTTGCTCCAATCCTGCTTTTTCTGCTCGGAGATAAATCTCGTAAAGACGCGGAAATTTCGTTTTTGATCCGCAAAGGTCGGATATTTCTCCACCAAATCCCATCTCGGCGAGTGGATCGGTTCGCGATGCTTTGGAATTTGATCCGCAAACTGCCAAACCTTCGCTCTTGCTCTTGCGTTTCCGCAAGGACAAATTCCAAACTCGCGACATTTTTTAGCGATAATGCCGCTATAATCTGTGCTCCACGTAGGCCCCATCTTGGCTTTCTCTTCCTCGTTTAGCATGATGCCTAAAACCTGCTCGATATTTGCCTTGGTAATCTCTGCATGACCGCCTTGAATTTTTGATCCCGGAAGTGTAATGCTCTCGTCGGCTAGCTGTGAAACGCCGTCGTGTTCTAAGCCGAAGCGGTTTCTAAATCCCATACCGCCGTCGGCATAAGGCTTAGTTACATCGTAAAGAATCGGCGTGCCCGGGTGTTGCGTGTCCCAGCAAGGCCATGGAAGCCCGTAATATTCGCCCTCGACCTCGCCACCTATGCCGCGCAAAGTATCGGGATCAAATAGATGCCAGTTCTTCTGTTGTCTGCGAAATCTAGCTGCGGTACGACCGTTATTTCCAATACTTTGAGTATTGCGTGCGATCTCATCGGTAGCGTCGTCAGGCCAAACAAAATCGTCTTTAACCTGCTTAAGCTCGCCATCAACGATGCCCATCTTCATGCCGCGAACGTATTCGTCGTAAAAGCCGAATTTTTTCGCGAATAAAAACATTACCTCCTGATCCTCTTTGCTCTCAAATAGAGGCTTAACGATCTGAGTTCTCCACTGACCGCTGCGGTTTGTAGCGCTTAGATGACCTTCGCTCTCAAACTGCGTAGCTACCGGCAAAACATAAATTCCATCCGGTCTATCGTTTAGAATCGCTACTTCGTTTAAGAACGGCTCGGCGACTACCAGCATATCGATCTTACCTAATGCTTCTTGAGTCTCGCGAACGTGAGCCATAGAAGTAATTCCTGTGCCTTGCACCCAAAGAACGCGGACATTGCCACTACTTAAAACGGGCTCGTTTTTCAAAACGCCCTGCCACCATTTAGATAGCGAAAAGCCCTTTTCGTTGCGCCAGTTTATCACGTCTTGCTCGATGCTCGGATCGTAGTGAAAATACTCGGTAAAATTCGTGCCAGGCACTTTTTCAC
>CAURFS010000162.1:0-4636 GCA_963523845.1 uncultured Campylobacter sp.
TGCCCTTCGAGAGAGAGAGAGAGAGAGAGAATAATTCGCCTAACGGCGATGTTTTTATTACGAATTCACATTTGGCAAATTATATCCAAGAGGCTATCATGCGAATAGCTGCAAGTCTTTTTGGTAAACTTAATTGCAAATGGGATGAGTTTGAACTTGCAAATTTGTTTGAAATTCTGCTAGCCAAAGGTGATTTACAAGCTAAAAGACTTCAAAGTGGAAACAATCCTTTAATAAGCTCTGGGACTTTTAATAATGGGATAGTTGCGTATGTGCAAAATTGTGTTGAGCTAAGTGAAATATTCGATGGTAATTCTTTAAGTGTAGATATGTTTGGGAAATGTTTTTATCAGCCAAAAAAATTTTATGCAGTATCCCATGGTCGTATAAATATTTTAAAACCAAAATTTGAACTTAATCAAAATATTGGATTTTTCATAGTATCTATTTTAAATAAGTCCTTTGGAGATCGTTATTCTTTTAATCAAATGTGCTCTCAAACTGCTTTAAAAAAGGAAAAAATTGCGCTCCCGGTCAATGGCAATGGAAATCCAAATTTTACTTTAATGGAAAATTTCATAAAAGAAATTAAACAAAATCATACGCAAAAACTAATTGATTATTATCTGCGTCTTGCCGATATTGCGAAATAAAAAATTTTAAATTTATATATTTTAAAGCATGCTTATACCGCTATGCTTTTAGACAATCTCTTTTCTAAGCTTAAAATTTACAAAATCATAGTAAGCTTAGCCCATTTTTTACAAAGGTCTGAAATTTGAAAAGCATAATTTTAACGCTCGCGATCCTCGCGGTCGGATTTTATTTTTACTCGATAAATTTTATGGTCACGGTGCTGGCGATCAGCTTCCTCATCTTTTTCCACGAGCTGGGGCATTTTTTGGCGGCGCGGGCGCTGGGCGTAGGGGTGAACGTCTTTAGCGTGGGCTTTGGAGAGAAGGTCTTTACTAAGCGCATCGGCGCGACGCAGTACGCCATCAGCGCGATTCCGCTCGGGGTCTACGTGAGCCTTAAGGGGCAGGAGGATTTGGATCCCGCCGCAGCAAGCGCGGACCCCGACAGCTACAACTCCAAAGGCCCGATCGCGCGCATAATCATACTTTTTGCGGGGCCGTTTTTTAACCTGCTGCTTGCGTTTTTAATCTACATAGCGCTGGGCTACATCGGCGTCGAAAAGCTAGCGCCCAAGGTCGGCAAAATCTCGCCAAATTCCGCCGCGGCAAGCGCAGGGCTAATGCTAAACGATGAAATTTTATCGATCGACGGCAAGAAGACCCGCGAGTGGGACGACATCTCAAAGCAGGTAACAGCAGCACCTCTAAGCCTAGAGATCATGCGCGGCGGCGAGCGGCTGAGCCTGACGCTCACGCCGAAGCTCGGCGAGAAAAAAACCATCTGGCGCGAGAGCATCAGAGTGCCGCTCATCGGCATTTCGCCCGATTACAACGCGACCGTGACGCTGTATCACAAGGGCGCAAGCTCGCTTAGCTTCGCGTGGGATCAGACGGTGGAAGCGTCAAAGCTCATCTTGGTAGGGCTCGAAAAGCTCGCTAGCGGCGTAGTTTCGCCCAAGGAGATGGGCGGCATCGTCGCCATTACGGATATCACCTCAAAGGCGGTCGATTACGGCGCGGCGGTCTTGCTCGCGCTCGTGGCGCTAATATCGGTAAATTTAGGGCTCATCAACCTCTTTCCGATCCCTGCGCTCGACGGCGGGCACATCGCGTTTAATCTCTTTGAACTCATCTTCCGCCGCCCGGTGCCAAAACGGGTATTCGTGGGCGCCAGCTACGTAGGCATGGGGATTTTGGCGCTTTTGATGATATTTACGGTGCTGAATGATTTTGCTAGAATTTTGGGATTTTACAAATGAGGCTGGATGAAATTTTAAAGCGCATTGAGGCCGCGAAAGTAGGCGCAGGCGACGTGCAGCTAGTCGCGGTAAGCAAAAACGTAGGCACGGATGAGGTGCGCGAGCTGTATTCGCAAGGACAGATCGCGTTTGGCGAAAACAGAGTGCAGGAGCTGAAGCGCAAAAGTGAGGCATTGCGCGAACTGCCGCTAAAGTGGCACTTCATCGGCACGCTGCAAAGCAACAAAATCAATCAGCTCATCGCTCTGCGCCCGACGCTGTGGCAGAGCTGCAACAGTTGCGAGCTCGCGCTTGCCGTAAATAAGCGGCTAACGTATCCGCTAGATACGCTGCTGGAGATCAACGCCGCGGGCGAAAGCTCCAAAACGGGGCTTGATAAAAACCGCGCGGTAGAGGAGTTTCTGCGCATCAAGCAGGAGTGCAAAAATCTAAATTTAATCGGCGTGATGAGCATCGGCGCGCACGTGAGCGAGCCCGCGCAGATCGCACGAAGCTTCGAGGCGAGCCGCGAGATCTTTGACGCGCTCGTACCGCACGGCGCACGGATCTGCTCGATGGGGATGAGCGATGATTTTGAGCTCGCGATCAAATGCGGCTCGAACATGATCCGCCTGGGTAGAATTTTATACGCCTAGGCCCCGAAGGACGGGCTTTATCGCGCGAGCAAATTTTATACCGCTTTATTAGGCGGCGCGCTTGATTTGCCGCGCGAGCTAAATCGGGCGCGTAACTTGAATTAGCGCAATGCTTGATTTTACGCGCCGCTTAAAATTTAGCGCGTTATTGAAATTTTACGCAGCGCAACAACACGGCATCAAATTTTAAACCTCAATAAAAATTTATTCGCAACGACGCAAATTTTAAAAACGTGAGAATATAAAATTCTAAGCGCAATCCATATAAAGACAGAATCTTAAAAGGCGAAATTTCAAGTGGCGGCAGCTAGCGTACATCGCGCGCATGCTGGTTTAGGGCGCGAAAGTGATCTTTATGGACGAGCCGACAAACGGACTAGACTTCGGCAATCAGATCAAGCTGCTCGAGATGATAAAAGCGCTGGGAGATGAGGGCTATACCTTCGTGCAGACGACGCACTACCCGCGCCACGCGAAGTTCGTTTCAAGCTTGACGCTATTTATAAAAGACGGCGAAATTTTAGCCTTTGGGCGCAGCGAGCAGCTCATAAACGCCGAAAATATCGATAAAATTTACAGCATAAACTACGAAAAATACGAGGATAGATTGTAAGCATAAGGCAATTGATTTCTATATCTTAGTATAATATATAAAGTTACAAATAGTTTTTTGAAAAATAATAAATATTCATGTATTATTTAACTTCAATATGTGGTATACTTTCAAAAGTCAATAGCATTACCATCAACAAAGGAAAAATATGAACAATAAATATGAATGGTTAAATAAACGTTATTTGCGTAGCGTTGATCAGCTTAGATTGTGGGATGAAAATCCTCGTTTAAATCCAGATGAAAAGCATCTTACTATAGTTGATTTTGTAGAAGACTTGATTGCGGATGAAGCAGATAAAAGTAGTTTTTTTGATTTACTGCAATCTATTTCCGAAGGATTTGTGCCGGCTGATCCTATTGTTGTTTGGCGCCAAGAAAATAATGGTAAATATTATGTGGCAGAAGGGAATAGACGCGTTATAGCTTTAAAGCTACTAAGAAATCCCAATAAAGCGCCTAAAAGCATCAGGCGATATGTGCGCAAGCTGGCTAATTCTGTGCATAGAGAAGATATCGAAAAAATATCAGTTAATATAGCTCCTACATTTGAGGATGCCGAATGGTATATCAATCAACGAAACAACGCGTCTTCATTACAACGCCCATGGTCAAGAATTCAACAACAAAAATGGATAACTGATTTATATAATAAATATTCAGGAGATATTAATAAAATTTATTCTGTCACGAAAATGACGAAAGGAGAACTTGAAAATTTTATAAGAGTATTGCATTTATTGGATCTGATAAAAACTGATGAAGTAAAAAGCGTGCTATCTAAGCAAGAGTACGGGGAAGCCATATCGCACAAATTTCCCGTTACTATACTAGAAAGATTTTTTAGCAATAAATCTGTAAAGGAGCGATGGGGAATAGAATTTGAAAATACTGATTTAAAATTAAAGAATAAAAAAGAGTTTTTAATTGCCTATAGCGCACTTATTAAAAATATTATTAGTACTAGCGATTCAAAAATAGATATAAATACACGAACAATTACAACCAACCTAGATGAGATACTGGAAAAATTACCCAAAGTAAATTTGGGAGAAAAGGACGAATGTATCATTAGGGGGAAAATAAAAGAAGAAAATACCGTTTCTATTGATAATAGCAACGAAAAAGAAACTAATAAAAATATAGTAAAAAATGATCCACATAGAAACAAACTAATACCTTCAATATATCAACTAGATAGTTCCGATTATAGATTAAATGGATTGTTTGAAGAATTAAAAGCGATAGGCAAAAAATATTTAAATGTAAAGGCTGCATCATTAAGGGTGTTTTTAGATTTGGCGGTGTTACATTACATTCAATCAAAAAATATTGAGGAAGATATCAGAAAGTACTATGGTAATAAGTTTTGCGAAATCGTTCTTGCCAAGCGTTTAAGTTATATCCAAGAACGAGAATTATCGTCGAGACACACTAAAAGAATAGTGGCTAAATTATTAGATGATAGTTCTACTTATTCATTGGCAATATTAAA
>CAURFS010000163.1:0-4625 GCA_963523845.1 uncultured Campylobacter sp.
CTACAAATTTTAAAATTTCATCCTCCGTAGTTTTAGCATCGATCTTGGAGTGTAGAATTAAAATTTTAAGGCTCGGCAAAATTTCAAGCAGCTTCTTTTTGGCGCTTTGCATCGTCGCGATGTGGTTGTGGACGTAAAAGATCTGCCCGCCGCGTCGCAGCTCGCGCGAGATCGCCTCTTTTATGATCTTTTCGTCCCACTGCTTGACGAAGGTACGCACGTCCAGGCGATCCTGCGGCGGGCTAAGCAGCGTGGAGTAGCTTTTAATCGAGCTTAGCGCCATATTTAGACTGCGCGGTATCGGCGTAGCAGACATACTAAGTAGGTGCGAGGCAGCGCTTTTCTCTTTGAGCCGCTCCTTTTGCTTAACGCCGAATTTATGCTCCTCATCGATGATTATGAGCCCTAAATTTGCGGGATTTAAATTTAAAAGCGAGTGCGTGCCGACCACGACGATCGCCTCGCCGCTTTGCAGGCGCTTTGTAATCTCGCTCTTTTGCCTCGCGCTACTGAAGCGATCGAGCTTGAAAACAGGAATTTCAAACTCCCTAAAGCGCTCGCTAAGCGTGGCGTAATGCTGCGAGCTAAGCAGCGTCGTAGGCACGAAAAACAGCACCGAATGTCCGCTACGAATGCAAGCAAAGATCGCATTCATCGCAACCTCAGTCTTTCCAAAACCCACGTCGCCGCTAAGTAGGCGGTCCATCACCTTGCCGCTTTGCAGATCCGCTAAAATCGCGCTCACCGCCTTTTGCTGATCGCTCGTGTAGCTAAAGCCGCTCGCGCTTAAAAATTTCGCATAATCCGCGCCTTCATTTTTGATGACGAGCCCTCGCACCAGCTCGCGTTTTGCCGCCAGCGCGATGATCTTTGAAGCGATCGCAAAGAGCCTTTCGCGCACTCGCTCTTTAATTTTTGAAAAGCTCGCCCTGCCCAGACGATCCAAGCTCACCGCGCCGCCGCTTGCGACGTAGCGATCGATCTTATTTAGATACTCGACCGGCAGCAGCAGCTTGTCGCCGCCCTCGTAGAGCAGGGATACGAACTCCTTGCTGCGTCCCATCACCTCGATGAGCTCAAGCCCGTTAAATTTAGCGATACCATGATCTTCGTGAACGACAAAATCGCCCACGTTTAGCTCATCCAGCGCCAGGCTCGATCTTCGCACGCGCTTTTTAGGCACCGCTTTGTTTAGCGAAAGGATGATTCGCTCGGCGCTTATTAAATTTACGACGAAATCCTCGCGTAAAATTTCGATATTGCTAAATCCGCCAAGATCAAACGGCACGAGCAGAGCGTCGTTTCGCGCGATCAGCGTGATAGCATCGCTGCGGTGAAATTCAAAAAATTCCTGCGACGGCGTCACGGCGAGGTCTTTAAATTTACGCGCCACCGGCAACACCTCGATCGCGTCTAAAAAATCCAAATTGCGCTCGGAAAAAATCTCATCCTTTTTGATCTCATGCAGCAAGACGCAATCAAACGCGCTCACGTAATCGACGAAACCGTCGATGAACCAAAACCCGAGCGAGCCCAGATCGCGAGCTAGCGCGTCGCTATCTGCGCGCGATATCTTTTCGCTCACGCTCTCAAACTCGTCCTCGCTTAAATTTGCCAAAAACGGCGCTATCTCGGCTTGCGAAAGCTCATCTTTTTCGCTTTTTTGCGTCGCAACATCAAAGCGCCTGATACTCTCGACCCTCTCGCCGTCGAGCAGAATTCTAACCGCGCTTTCGCTTCCTACCGAAAAAACATCGATGATCTCGCCACGGAAGCTTACCTCGCCCATGCTTTCGACGATGTCGCGCACATCGTATCCAAGGCGTAAAATTTCCTCTTTCAGCTTGCTTAAGCTTAATTCACTTCCAAATTTTATATTTAACGGGCGCAGATGGCTTGCGGCGGGGAGTTTATTTAGGATCGTGCGAACCGGCGAGATTAAAATTTTTTTGCCGTTTGCTTTGTAAAACGCGCTAAGAGCGGTGCTGATGCCCGCTAGCTCGCCCATGTAGCTGCGAAGATCCTCGCCAAAGCTAGCTCTAAAATCGGGCAGGCAAAAGGTCGCGTAGCCCATAAATTTTAGCACCTGCTCGCACGCCGCAGCCTCTTTATCGTCCTCGCAGATCAAAAGCTCTTTTGGGTTTTGCAAAAAGTATTCGTAAACCTCGGCTTGCATTATTTAAACCTTTCGATCTGGTGCTGCACGACATTTGCGATCTCCTGCCACGATACGTTAGGCTCTAAGATCGAGATATTTTTGAAATTCTGCGCGTTCCAGCTCATAAAATTTGCAGGATCGACGCTTTGAGCCAAAAACCTAACTTCGTAATGCAGGTGCGGGCCGGTGCTGTAGCCGGTGTTGCCACTATAGCCGATGAGATCGCCCTTTTTAACCCAAGAGCCGGGCGTTACGACCGCGGAGCTAAGGTGTCCGTAGCGGGTTTCAAAGCCGTAATTGTGCGATAGAATCACTAAAATTCCATATCCGCTGCCGCTGCCGCCTGCAAACTGCACGAAGCCCTCTGCCGTCGCAAACACCGGAGTGCCCTCGCTCGCTCGCAAGTCGATGCCGTGGTGCATCCTCATAACGCCGCTGATTGGATGAGTGCGCATCCCAAAAGGGCTAGTTACACCGCGATACTGCATCGGAAGTCCGTTAGGCACAGCGCTAAGAATCGCGCTCGCCGTTTTTTCGCTAGCTGCAATGTGCGCGCCGGAGCCCTTTTTACGCTCCTTTTTCATCTCATTCATCGCAAGCATTACCTGGATATCACTATCCAGCCCGCCTCCATCGTCCTCGCGTCCGTCCAGCTTGGCAAGTACCTCCTCGTTTTTGCCCTCAAGCGCGATATTTTGCTCTTTAAGCGCGAGATTTTCGGCGTAGAGGGTTTTGTTTAGCTCTTTTAAATTTGATCGGTCGCTAGCGAGTTTAAATATCGCAAAAAACAAAACTAGCAGAAAAATTACAAAAAACGCGGATAAAATTTTAAGTTGAAATCTAAAATTTTCGCCGAAATACAGCGTCTTGGTGCCAAAGTGATCGCTTAGGGTGAGTTTAGTTTTAGCCACGGCGCGCCTCAAGCCATAAAATGAAATTTTCTACCAAATGAAACGAACCAAAAACTAAATACTCCTCGTCCTCTCTAAGCTCGCCGTGAAACGGCGAATGCGGAATTTTAAGCGCGTCAAGCGCACGGGTTATCGCCTCTGCCGCCATTTCGCGATCCGCAACCTCGTAGCTAAAAATCTCCACGCGCTCTACCACAGGCGCTAAAGTCCGCAGCACCGCAGCTACATCTTTATCGGCAAAGGCATTGTAAATCAGCACGATTTTTCTGCCCCCGTAGATTTCGGTAATTTCACGGGCTACTTGCTGCGCCGCAAGCTCGTTGTGTCCGACATCCACGCGCAAATTCGGCGCCAGAGCCTCCATCCTGCCGCGTAAATTTAGAGGTGGCAGCTGCGAAATTTCAAATTTCAGATTTAAAAATTTCATCGCGGCAAGCGCTAAAGCTAAATTTGAAATTTGAAATTTAGGCAGATCGTTGCGCACGCAAAACTCCGCGATCTGCGCTTGCTCGCTCTTGCTTAAAAGCTCTGCTGCAAACCTCAAATGAGTTCCTTTTTGCTCTGCGATCTGCTGCGCGATACGAAGCGGAACCTCGCTCATCTCATCGCTTAAAATCGCCTCCTTATCCATCGTAATGAGCTTGGTGTGGGCGATCTGCTCTAGATTTTGTCCTAGCATGCCCAAATGATCAGTGCCGATCGGTGTAAAAAGCGACAGCATGCGCCCAAAGCTCGACGTAGCGTCAAACTCGCCGCCCATCCCGGCCTCGATCACGCAGTAATCGCAATCCCTAAAAAGCACTGCCGCCGCAAGCGTGAGATACTCGAAATACGACAGGCTATCTTTAAACTCCGCGGGCAAGCTCTCTTGCAAAAACTCATGCGCGAAATCAAGCTCCTCATCCGTAGCATCGCGACCTAGCGAAATGGGGGGCGAGCTTTGAGCGGATTTAAAATTTAATCCTAACGGAGATTTGAAATTTTGCTCCGGCGAGAATTTGAAATTTTGCTCAGACGGCGATCTGAGATCTTGCAAATTCCATAAATTTTGTGTAGAAGCAGAATTTTGCGTATCTATGGAATTTCGCGCGATAAAATTCTGCTCGCTACAAAAATTTTGCGTGGTATAAACGGAGTTTTGCAGGGCGGAATTCTGCTCGCCGTGCGAATTCTGAGTGGCGATAAAATCCTGCGTGGTGGAATTTTGCAAATTAGAAATAGAAATTTGAGAGGCGGAATTTTCTCTGCTCGCAAAATTTTGCATTTTTTCGGAATTTTGTTTTTCTGTAAAATTTGACGCCGAAGCGGAATTTCGCTCGTTTTTAAAATTTGAAGCGCCTGAATTTAACGCAAAAACAGGGCTTTGCGCGATGCGTCCGCCTAGATAGATGCGCTCGTTGAGCTTAAAAACGTGCGGGCTGGTGTAGTGCCCGACGCTAAAGCCCGCTGCGGCGATCGCGTTAGCCAAAAACCGCCCGGTGCTACCCTTGCCATTGGTGCCGATGATTTGAATGACGTTTTTGAGCGGAATTTTATCTTTAATGGCAGCATACGCC
>CAURFS010000164.1:0-4604 GCA_963523845.1 uncultured Campylobacter sp.
TCCTTATACAGGGTGCTTGTGCCGTTGTTTTCCTGCGAATCGATAAAAACGAGCCAGTCTGAGAATTTCTGCCCGAATTCGTTGGATTTGATATTTAGCGTCGCGCTGATCTTTTTGTAATCGATGAAATTGTCCTTTAAATTTTCGGCTATCGGCATCATAAAAAGCGATACGAAAAGTAGCGCCAAGGAACACAGCGCGGCGCTTATGCCGAAAAACAGCGCGATCTTGCGCGTAGCGTAGCCGATAGTAAATATTACGATGGTTTCGTTCTCTTTAGATAGTCTAAAAAGCGAGATGCTAAGCGCTACGAAAAACGCGATTGGCACCGTAAATATGAGTATGCGCGGTAGCATAAAAAGATAGAGTTTTACGAGCTCTGAAAAATTTATCTCGATAAACGACGTAATGCGCGCGATCTGAAGGAAAAATACGATCGACATTATGATAAAAAGCGTGCTAAAAAGCGACGCGAAAGAGCTAACGAAGTTGCTAAATAAATAGCGCTGCACCCTATCCATAAATGACGTCCAAGAGCCTTAAAATTTGATCTCTAAAAATAAAAGTAAGAAGCAGCCCCATCGATAAAAACGGCACGAACGGCAGCTCATAGCCCTTTTTGTGCGCGATGAGATACGCAGGCAGCGTCAAAATCGCGCCGATGTAGATCGAGATGCCGCCCAGCTTCCAGCCCAAAATCGCCCCCATAACGCCCGCGATAAAAATATCCGCGCTTCCCATCGCTTCGCGCTTTAGCACAAAGGTGACGATGAGGCGCAGCACGAAAAATATCGCCGCGTATCCCGCCGCCGCGCCCACGCCGCTGAGATCAAAATCATACATCAGCGTATAAGCAAGCGAAAGCGCCGTAACTACGTAAAGAAGGCTCTCAGGTACGGCTTTATACTCAAAATCGATCGCCGAAAGCGCCATAAGCAAGATAAAGCAAAGCCCGAGCACCGCGGCTTTTGCAAGATCGGGCTCGCCGAAATACGCCGCAAGCGCAAGCGCGCCGCCTAAAAGCTCGACGATCGGGTAGCGAATCGAAATTTTGGTTTTACAAAAGGCGCATTTGCCGCCCAAAAAGAGCCACGAAAGCAGCGGGATATTGTGGTAAAATTTTAAAGCGTGAGAGCACTTGGGGCAGTGCGAAGCGGGGAAATTTACGCTCTGTCCGCGTGGCAGGCGGTAGATCAGGACGTTGCAAAACGAGCCTACGCAGGTGCCGAATACCGCAAAAATCACGCCGTAAACGATATTTAAATCCATCTTTTTCCTTTGGAGCTTTAACTTTTTAAAATTTAATCAAACGCTCTATGGTAGCGAGAAATTTCTTAGTTTTCATTGATTTTTTGCCTCTCATAAGGGAAAAATTTTACGAAAATCGCCGCCGCGCCCACGCAAAATAAAATGGCTATGAGCCCCGCGATTAGCGGCTCGCCCCATGCCTCATATAATCCGCCGAAAATCAAAAATCCCGTCACCAGTATCACGGCGTCCAAAAGATCGAAGTTCAAAGTATCTACGATCCACAAAAACATAATATATGCGCCTATCCCGCTGCCTGCGGATGCCAAAATCCCCATTTTATCGGGGATGAAAGCAAACGCTAGCATAAAAAACACAAGCAGGCAAATGTAGACCGCCAGTATAAATTTCTTGGGTTTTTTATACGCGCTGCCGCATCTTGGGCATCTTAAAGATTTCATCGGCTTTTTGGTAAGTTTTTTGCCGCAACCGCATTGTATGTAGTAGCTCATGGCCTTCCTTTCGGTCTTTGCGGGAACGCACGGCGTGATTTTTAAAATTCTGCCGCGTTAAATTTGCCGCACCGCGCAACACGATTCGCGCTAGAGGTTTAAATTTAAGCGGCACGAAATTTTAAAATTCTATAGCGCCGCGCGCCTACGTAGTAAAATTTTAAATTTTACGATGCCGTAAATTAAAATCCTGAAATTTTAAAATTTCATGGTATCGCGAGCGCTCGCGGATTAAATTTTAAAATTTACCGCGTTGCATGCGGTTCTTGCAAATTAAAATTTTAAAATTTAAAACGACCGTTAGAGCGACTGCGCCGCAGCTTAAAGACCGCCGAAGCGGCGCTGTTTGCGGCGGAAATCATCCACTATGCGCGTAAGCTCCTCGCGCGTGAAATCCGGCCACAGCGTCGGCGTAAACGCAAGCTCGGCGTAGCTTGCTTGCCAGAGCAAGAAATTCGACAGCCGCTGCTCGCCGCCGGTGCGCACCAGCAGATCCACGTCGCCGCTGTGCGCGGTATCCAGATGCGCGCCGATGCCCGCTTCGCTTAGTCGCTCGCCGCTTGCAAGCAGCCGCTCGCACGCTCGCACGATCTCGTCGCGCGAGCCGTAGTTGATCGCTAGGTTAAAATTTAGCGCTCGCCCGTTTTGAGTTAAATTTGAAAGATATTCGATCTCGCTTCGCAGATCGCTCTCAAAAGCCGATATGTCGCCGATCGGATAGAATTTTATCCCGTTTTGGATAAATTTTTCGCGGCGAGAGATTAGGAATTTTTGAAGCAACTTCATCAAAAATTCCACTTCGCTTTTCGGGCGCTTCCAATTTTCGGTGCTAAAGGCGTAGAGCGTGAGGTTTGCGATGCCTTCGTCGATGCAAAACTCGCAGATCTGCTCCACGACCTCCGCACCCGCTTCGTGCCCGCCGGTGCGCAGCAGGCCGCGCTTTTTCGCCCAGCGCCCGTTGCCGTCCATCACGAGGGCGAGATGATTTAGGCTATTCACGGATCAGATTTTTTTCAGCTCAGCCGCGATTTTTAGGGCGACTTCGTCCTTCGGCGCGGTGTCGATTACGACCTGATCGTTTTTCGTGATGAAAGTGACCTTAAGGACGTCGCCGCCGAGCTTGATGATGTCGTCCAGCACATTTAGGCAGACGGCGTCGAGATGCTTTTCGTTAAGCATGCGTTTGGCCTCGCCGACGGCGTTTTCGCGGTCGGTTTCGAGTTTAAAGCCCACCTTTTTGATATTTCCGCGCACGGAGCTTAAGATATCCTCGTTTTCGCCCAGGCGTAAATTCCAAATTTCGCCGATCTCCGCTTTTTTTACCTTATCTTTATAGCGCACCTTCGGCGAGTAGTCGCTTACCGCGGCGGCCATTATCAAATACGCGCCGTCGGGGAATTTTGTGCTGTCAAGCGCCGATTTTAGCCCGATAGTACTTTCAAATTTAACGAGTTTATACGGTAAATTTTCATATTCGTTGCTAGAGATTAGCGTCACGTCCGCGCCTAGATAAAACAGCGCGTCGGCAATCGCTTTGGAGGTTTTGCCGCTGGAGAAATTCGTAATGCCGCGCACGCTATCAATCTTTTCGATCGTCGCGCCTCCGGTGATGATGACGGTTTTATCCTCCCAAAATTTATCGTTATAAAGCGCGCGCTTTAGCGTCTGCATGATCGCTTCGGTACTCGCTAGTCCGCCCTTGCCGGTGTCGCCGCAAGCTAGGGTTTTTTCTATCGGATCCACAAAATACGCATTGACGCTCGCTTTTAGCATATCGATGCAGTTTTTTGTGATGTTGTTTTCAAGTAGTGCGGGGTTCGCGGCGGGTGCGATAACCACCTTGGCATGGGCAAAAGCCGCGTTTAGCACCTCTAAAAATACGTTGTCGCAGACGCCCCACGCGAGCTTGTTTATAGTATTTGCCGTCGCAGGCGCTATCAAAACTAAATCCACTTTGGAATAAGCGATGTGGTTGATGCCAGCCTGCCAGTTTTCGTTGGCTTTGCAAAGCACGGGGTGATCGCACAGCGCCTCGAATGCCTTGTAGCTGACAAACTCCTGCACGCCGTCGCTAAGCGCGACATAGACGTCAAAATTCGACTTTTTCAGAGCGGATAAAATTTCAAACGCTTTGTAAAAACTGATACTCCCGCAAACCGCCAGTAAAACCTTTTTCTTACTCATCTTCGCTCCTAAAAAATTTATGGAAAAACCCATCTTTGTTGATTTGTTTGCTTCGGCTGATCGCCAGCGCGCCGCTTGGAACGTCGCTTGTAACCGTCGTGCCCGCGGCGATTATGACGTCGTCGGCTATCCGCACGGGCGCTACTAGCTGCGTGTCTGAGCCGATAAAGACGTTTTTGCCGATTATCGTTTTGTATTTTTTCTTGCCGTCGTAGTTGCACGTAATCGTGCCGCAGCCGATATTGCTGCCCTCATCGATCTCGCAATCTCCAAGATAGCTTAAATGCCCCGCCTTGATCTTGTTTACTTTCGCGTTTTTAAGCTCGACGAAATTTCCGATATGAGTGTCGGTAACCTCGCATTTTGGGCGCAGATGCGCCATCGGACCGATGTCGGAATTTTTTACGACGCTATCTTCGATGACGCAGCCGCTTTTGATGAGCGAGCTTTCGATCACGCAAGGACCGATGATGCTTACGTTTTCTTGCAGCTCGCACTCGCCGATAAATTTTGCTCTACTGTCGATGTAGATGCTTTGCGGTAGGCGCATCAAAACGCCTTGTTTCATCAAATTTTCTTTGATCTCGTTTTGCATTAAATTTTCGGCGATGCTGAGGGCAAATTTATCGTTTATGCCCATGAAGCTTTGCTCGTCCACCC
>CAURFS010000165.1:0-4549 GCA_963523845.1 uncultured Campylobacter sp.
ACTACGACGAATGCGCGCTAAACTTAATGCAAAATGCGGGTATTTTGGTGATTTAAGCTGTACTTAGATTAAACAGAATTTCAAGCTAAATTTTCTAGCTTATAAATTTTAAAATTTAGAGCCGCTCTTAAAATTTTGAAATTTTTTGAGCGGTATAATTTTAAAATTTTAATCTTTTTATGGAATTTAGCTTTGTTTTACTGCGACTGCTTTTGCGACGAAAAATCCCACTACTCCGGAAATTATCGAGCCTAAAAATACCGCGAGCTTGTCTGTGTAATGATACATATCGCTGCCGCCGTATGCGAGGCCATCGACGAAAAGCGCCATCGTAAAGCCGATACCACAGATAATTGCTACTGCGTAAAGCTGCGGCCAGCCTGCATTTTCCGGCATGTAGGCGATTTTGGCTTTGATTAAAATCCAGCTAAAGGCAAAAATTCCGATCTGTTTACCGAAAAATAGCCCTAGCATGATACCCATCGGCACCGGACCGAAAAGGAAGCTAGGACTGATGCCTGCTAGCGAAACGCCTGCGTTTGTAAAGGCAAAGATCGGCAAGATGAAGAAATTTACGGGGTAGGCTAGTCCGTGCTCCATATCCTTTAGCATAGAACCCGAGCGGGTCTTAAGCGGGATACAAAAACCCGCAAGCACTCCTGCGATGGTCGCGTGGATACCGGAGTTTAGTACCATCACCCACAGCACCACGGCCACGATGATAAACGGAAGCTTTTTATCGACACCAAGTCTGCTCATCGCTAACATTATTGCGACACAGGCAGCTGCGCCGCCTAGATAGATTGCGTTTATGGTAGAGGAATAAAACAAAGCGATGATTAAAATTGCACACAGATCGTCCATTATCGCAAGCGTTAGGACAAAAATTTTAAGGCTAGCCGGGATTTTTTTGCCCAAAAGTGCCATAACGCCTACAGCAAAGGCTATATCTGTCGCCGTTGGGATCGCCCAGCCCTTCATCGCGACGGCATCGCCCCAGTTGATGATCGAAAATATAATCGCGGGCATCATTACTCCGCCCAAAGCCGCGAAGCTAGGAAGTAAAATTTGAGAAAAATGGCGCAGCTGCCCTTCGATCTTTTCGCGCTTGAGCTCAAGTCCGATGGCAAAGAAAAATATCGCCATGAGCACGTCATTTACTAAAAAATGCATCGATTCATCGAGCTTTGCGGGGCCGACGCCTATGGTAAAACTTAGATGTAAAAACGCCTCATAGTATTTTGATAAAAAGCTTACGTTTTGAGCGATGATCGCAAGAACTGCGGATAAAAGCAGTATAATTCCCGCGCTACTTTCGCTTGATAAAATTTTCTTAATAATATGTTGCACATGCTTCCTTTAAAATTTTGCTCTAATTTTATGCAAATTTTAATTAAATTTTTATCAAAACGGGCTAGTTGCTCGGTAAATTCGGCATTATTAGCATCGCATAAAGTATTATAAACATCAGGATCGTAGGGCCTTCGTTGATCGCACGGAAGTATTTTCCGCTCCTGTGACACTCGTTTTTTTCAAATTTATACATATAATAATACAGCCACAAATGATAACAGATTAGCAAAACTCCGGCTAGTAATTTTATATGAAAATATCCCATTTTCATAAGCCCTGGATTTAAAATGATAAGCATCACGCCGCTAAAAACCGTCACCGCCATTGCTATCCAGCCGATCGCGTGATAGAGCATCCGCTCCATCTTTTTAACGACCTTTACGAAATCAGGCTTGTCTAAATTTTCAGCGTGATAAACATACAGACGAGGCATATAAAATAGCATTGCCATCCATGAAATAAAGCCCGCAAAATGGACAAATTTAAACCAATAGTAACTCATTTTTTCTCCTTAATCTCTCATTAAAATTTCTTTTCGAGCCTCGAATTCCTCTTTAGAAATCGCGCCTTTTTGATACAGCTCAAAGAGCGCATCGACTTTTTTTAGACGCTGTTCGTAGTCGTCCTCCTCCGTCTCACTTGCAAAAGCATTTAAATCTTCCACCCAAATTCCTACGAAAAATATGTCTAGCAAAATCCAAATTCCCCAAATCGCCCAAAACAAAAAGCCCACTAAAAACCATAGTGTAAAACTTCCCAGCCAAAATAGCGCGATTTGAGCAAATCCGCTGATAAATTTGCCGCAGTAAATTCTATGCAGTCCGCCGCCGATCGGCATAGCTGCGATCCACGAAAACGCACCTAAAAACCAAAGCGCGTAAGCGATGTAATTATTTCTCTTCATTTCTCTCCTTTTTTGCGGTGTGTAAGCCCTGAAAAATAAAAATCACCACGGCCAGATCTATCATCACGTCGGCAAAATTAAACACCGCAAACTCAAACCACTTATGCCACGCGACGTAATCCACGACGCCACCGCGAATGAAGCGATCGAGCAAATTTGAGCAACCTCCCGCAAGCATTAGCGCAAATGGCATCCAGTGCTCGCAAAAGAGCTTTTTATGACAAAATACATACGCTGCAAGCGCTGAGATCAGCGCGATCTGGATAAATTTTAAATTTTCGCCCAAAAACGCAAACATCGAAAACGCAACGCCGCGATTAAGCGTAAGCTCTAGCGAAAAAAACTCCCCCTGCCACGAAAAGCCGTTTAAAAACAGAAGTTTGATCGCTTGATCGATCGCAAAGATCGCCGCAAAAAGCAGGATAAATTTAATACAGGTCTTAGCCATCTCGCAGCCTAAATTTAAATATGTAAAGCCTGCATTTTTTATCCGCGCCTTTTGTACCGAGCCATGAGCTTGTCGCGCCGTAAAATTTCACCGCAACGCTACTCATTTAGGGCTTTGGTAAAAAATTTCTCGACCTCGTCCATTCGCTTTTGTAGCAGTTTTTCGTTTTTGCCCTCGATTAAGAGGCGGATAACGTTTTCGGTGCCGGAGTAGCGAAAGAGCGAGCGGATCTTGTCCGCTTTAAGGCTTATTTCAAGCTCCTTTAGCCCTTTTAATTTTTCAAGCGGCTTTTTATTCGAAATTTTTAAATTCTTTAAAATTTGCGGATAGGGCTTAATCATCCCCGAAAATTCGCTTGCCTTCTTTTTCATATCCAGCATGCAGGCGGCGAATTGCAGCGCGCTTGCGATGCCGTCGCCCGTTTTGGCGTAATCGCCGAAAATCACGTGCCCGCTCTGCTCGCCACCAAAATTTGCGCCTAGCTCGTGCATCGTCTCAAGTACGAATTTATCGCCTACATTGCAGCGATGAAGCGCGATGTCGTGTTTAGCTAAAAAATCCTCCAGCGCAGAATTACTCATCACTGTGGCTACCATTTTATTGCCTGCTAAGCGATTTTTTCCTTTCAAATAGACTGCTAAAATTCCAAGCAGCGCGTCGCCGTGGATGATCTCGCCGTTTTCGTCCACGACTACGAGCCTATCGGCATCCCCGTCGAAGGCAAAGCCGACATCGGCGCGCAATCTTTTGACCTCCGAGGCTAAATTTTGCGGGCTTAGTGCGCCGCAAGCATCATTAATATTTTTGCCATTAGGTTCGTCGCCGATGACGATCGTTTCGGCTCCCAGCTCATTAAATACCGTAGGTGCGACCCTGTAGCTTGCTCCGTTTGCGCAATCAAGCACGACGCGAAGCCCGTGTAGCGTCTTTTGCTTCGGGAAGGAATTTTTAATATGCACGATGTATCTGCCGATGACGTCATCCACGCGCTTTGCAGCGCCTATTTGCATCATTTTGGTGCGCGCCTCGGCGATTAGATCGTCGCTGAAGTAAATTTTTTCGATCTGCGCTTCCTCTTTTTCGTCGAGTTTGAAGCCTTCGCTGTTGAAAAATTTAATGCCATTGTCGTAGTATGGATTGTGGCTCGCGCTTATCATGATGCCTGCATCGCAGCGCATATCCTCCGTAAGAAAGGCAATCGCAGGAGTAGGCATCGGTCCGATCTGGCGGACGTTGTAGCCCACCGAGGTAAGGCCAGCAACGATCGCTGTTTCTATCATATAGCCGCTTCTGCGGGTATCTTTGCCGACTAAAATCATATTCGTAACGGAATTTTTCCTAAAATAAATTCCCGCTGCCATCGCTACGCGCATTGCAAGCTCGGCGGTTAGAAATTCTCCCGCTTTGCCCCGTACGCCGTCCGTTCCGAAAAGTTTCATTATCAAATCCTTGTATAAAAATCGGGAAATTCTACCAGAAAAAGTTTAATCTTAATAAATTTAAACTATATTTAAATTTTACTTAAATTAAGCATCGATTAAATATTTTTTACGTATAATCGCAGATTCAAATTTAACCGAAAGGGATGTTATGGCAAATCACAAATCCGCCGAAAAACGCGCGAGACAAACCATAAAAAGAACGGAGCGAAATAGATTTTATCGCACCAGAGTAAAAAATATCACAAAAGCCGTAAGAGAGGCGGTCGAGAGCAAGGATCTAGACGCAGCGACTCAGGCTCTAAAAACGGCTAATGAAAGCTTTCATAGCTTCGTAAGCAGGGGTTTTTTGAAAAAACAGACCGCGAGCAGAAAAGTAAGCCGCCTAGCCAAACTCGTAAATTC
>CAURFS010000166.1:0-4548 GCA_963523845.1 uncultured Campylobacter sp.
CCTTGCAGCTTCGCTCTTTGAAAATCTTCGTTCATTTTATACCTTTAAATTTTAATGTGCGGCTCGCTGCTTGCGCCGCGCAGATGAAAGGCGGGCGCTGCTTTGATTATCACCGCGCGGGCTTTAAATTTAGCCGCTGCGAATGTTTTGGCTTGGCACCGCTGCTGCAAATGCTTTAGCTTGGCGCGGTCGCTGCAAATTTTAATTTGATATCATCGCTGCAAATTTTACTTTGCCGCCGCCGCTCGCGTAATACGTTTTTGAAATGGGATTTTATGCAAATTCTGTTTAAAATGGATTTAACTTTTTAAATTTAAAAGCAGCGGAGCAGCTTAAAAATTTATAACTATCCAAGTGCCATTACTATAAGTATTGAAAACGCTTATCTTTGATTTTTAAATTTGAGCTGTTTTTAGTAAATTTTGCTTACAAATTTTGTATAATTTTTAAAATTTTATATCGAAAAGAGGAGCGAGTATGAGATTTATCGTTATATTGTTTTTGGTAGTCGGTGGCTGTTTTGGAGGCAATATAACCGACTTTCAAAGCTTGGAAAAATTTATTAAAGACGGGCAAGCGAAAGGATATTTTCCCAAAAAGATTTTAGTAACGCAAGGATTTGATACCACCGTATTAGAAGACGTGAGTTTAAATTTTAGCAAAACCATATATTGGGATATAAATTCTCGCTGCAACCAAAACGCAGACGAAATCATTATAGCCGAAAGCGATACGAGGCACTCTATAGTTTGCCCCGGAAATAACAACGTCTATATTTTGACTGGCGGCAGAAGCGATGTGGAAGACCCATGGGGAAACGATATCTTCGTAATGGGCGAGAACGATGATGAAATTTCAAAAAGCTGGGGTACAAATATATTTATATTCGGCAAAAGATGGGGGCATGATAAGATAGAAATTGGCGATTCTAGGATAAATCCAGCGTCAAACCCTGAATACAAAAACGAATTCCCTTACGAGTTTAGCCACTTTTTCATCTTTGATAGCGGGGTTAAAAAGGATGATTTAGTTTTTAAATTAAAAAATATAATAAATTTAAAAACAAACGACTCTATAGAACTTACGGATTTAAATGGTATAAATTTGATTTTTAAAGACGAGCCGGGTAAATACTACAGTACAAATTCATTAAAAGAGATTTACGACGAAAGCTCTCCCGTCGCACCCAAAACCGAAGAGAGATTGAGCACGGATGAGATACAAACGCTGCTTCACAAAACGGCATATTCAGACAACGCCGAAGATGCTAAAAAATACTGCGAAATGGGCGGCGATCCGAATTTTAAAGGTCATGAAAATACCACTCCCATCGAAATGGCGGTAATGTTAGGTAGCGAAAATTCGCTTCGCGCGATGCTAGAGTGCGCAAAAAGACTGACTGATAGCGCAATGATGATGAGCGTATTTGGAAGCCAACACGATGATGAGAAGAGCTTTAGGCTAGTAAAACTCTTGGAAAGATACGGCGGAAATTTTAAAGCAAAGAATAGGGATGGTTGCTCCATGGTAAATTATGCGGCAAGTTCTCATAGTCTGGAAATCGTAAAATATCTAGTAGAAAGAGGCGCCGATCCAAAAGCTAGATGTTCTCATAACCAAAGCGTAACTCCATCGGATTGGGCAAGAAAAAACAAGGACAAAAGAGTATATGAGTATCTAAAAAGCCTAGAAGCCAAATAAAAGGTATGCTAAATGGTTTCTTATACCTGCTTTAAATCAGCGCGATAAAATTATTGGCGTTTTTGAAGCTGATAGCAAAGCACAGCAAGCTTTTATGATATCGATTTGGCTTATGGCTGCAGCGACGAAACTTATTTATGTGCCATCTAGAATGGGCGGCATATCGGACTCTCTAGAGCACCAAGATTTACGGCTATGCCAAAAAGCTTTAAGTTTTCGGCGAAAATTTTATTTTGCATTATTTTTGTTGAAATTATATAATTTAATCCAAAATTTATATACACTTCGCTATTATCTCATTTTTAATTTCGCGGCCCACTCGTCTAGTGGTTAGGACGCTGGCCTCTCACGCCGGTAACAGGAGTTCAAATCTCCTGTGGGTCACCATTTCATCACTTAAAATCAATTAAAATTTTCTATCATTCAGCTGCCTGCCCTTGAAATTTAAGACCTCATTTGATTTTTGAGTATTTTGATTAAAATTTCATCATATTTTTACCGAGGCTAATTGATCTAGAATGAAAGTCGCTCGAATTAAAATTTAGATCAAATTGTAAAATTCACGGCTAAATCCCGCCGTTACTTATATTTTCCAGATTGCGCAGCCGATTCCAGTTCTGCTCGTTTTGTAAATTTCTCATATTTTGTCGCTGCTGCATCTGCTCCAGTTGCTGCTGCGATTGCTGTTGCATTAGGCTTTGCCGCGCGGCAATATATTGCTCTTGCGCTCTTTGCTGTGCTTGCGCGCTATTTGCTCTGAATGAATTAAGCGTATCTTGCGATACCGCTTGCTTTTGCGCCGCACGCGCGACTTCGGCGTCAATCTTTTGTCGCTTCGCGCAGCGGTTTGACTGCTCCTTATTTAGCGAGCTTGCGACGTCGCATCTGCTCGCGTCCGCCAAGAATGGAGTCTCCTCGTCGTTCTGCGAGAGCAGCGAGCAACCTCCAAGCAAGACGACCAAAATAAGGGCAAGGAAAAATTTTAACTTCACAGTCGCCTTTCAAATTTTATCTTTAATTCCCCGCAGCCGTTAATCCGCATGGCCGCCTCTTAAATTTTATCTTTAATTCCCGACCGCCGCTAATCCGCGCCCTTTGCTAAGTCGAACCCGCACTGCGCCACAAGCGCCTTGTCGCTTGCTATGCTATCGCCGGTGGTGGTTAGGAAATTGCCCGTAAGCGCCGAGTTGATGCCGCATCTAAGCGCCGTGCGTACGTGCTCGCCTAAATTCCGCCTGCCGCCTGCAAAGCGCAGATACGCGCGCGGCAAGATGAAGCGGTAGATCGCGATCGATTTTAAAATTTCATCGTGTGCCAGCGGCGCGGCGTTTTGCAGCGGAGTGCCCTTGATCGGGGTTAGGATATTGATCGGCACGGAGCTAACGCCCAGCTCTCGCAGCTGCAGCGCCATATCGATGCGATCCTCCATATTTTCGCCTAGCCCGAAAATCCCGCCGCTACATACGTCAAGCCCTACGGCACGGCAGTTTTGTATCGTTTGGATGCGATCGTCGTAGCTGTGCGTCGTGCAGATCTGCGGATAAAATTTGCGCGAAGTCTCGAGATTGTGATGATAGGTCTGCACGCCGCTTGCTTTAAGCAGCGCCAGCGCGGGCTTTGAAGCGATCCCTAGCGAGGCACACAGATGCAACCGCGTTTCGCTTCGCAGCCGCTCATAGATCGCGCAGTATGCCTTCAGATCGGAGCTTTTTTGAGAAATTCCGCGCCCGCTGGCGACGAGCGAGAAGCGGTGCGTCTGCTCGGCTTCGTTCGCAAGCGCGGCGCTTAGCACCTGCCGCTCGTTCAAAATTCCGTAAGTCTCGCAGCCCGTGTTAAAATGCGCCGACTGCGCGCAGTATTTGCAGTCCTCGCTACAGCGCCCCGATTTTACGTTTATGATCGTGCAAAGATTAAATTTATCGCCGCAAAACTCGCGCCTGATCTCATCCGCCGCCGCAAAAAGCGCGCCCAAATCCTCGCATCGCGCCAGATTTAGCGCCTGCTGCTTTGCAATCTCGCAGCCGCCTATCACGCGATCTTTCAGCGCGCAAACATAAGCCTTATCTATCAGCATTCATCCTTTTTGAAAAAATGCGTAATTATACAATGCGAAATTTAAAGCAAAGCTCGCGTGCGAAATTTTGGCGCAGGAATTTTGCGCTAAAAATTTTGCGCGGAATTTTACGCCCTTCGCGTGCCGCTTTTGCGCCGCGATTTTTACGGACGGCTCGTCCGCGACATCTGCGCGCGATTTATCGTTTTGAAATTTTATTTTGGCTAAAATTGCGACTTTAAATTTAAAGGCAAAAAATGAAATACGACGTTATCGTTGTGGGCGGCGGGCACGCGGGTATCGAGGCAAGCTCAGCCGCCGCAAAAATGGGCGCAAAGACGCTGTTAATTACGATCTTGGCCGAGCAGATCGGCGCTGCGAGCTGTAACCCCGCAATCGGCGGCCTTGCCAAGGGGCATCTGGTAAAGGAGATCGACGCTCTAGGCGGTCAGATGGGGCTTGCGGCGGATGCGTGCGGGCTGCAGTTTAGAATTTTAAACGAGAGCAAGGGCCCCGCCGTGCGCGGCTCGCGCGCTCAGATCGATATGGATGAATACCGCATCTACATGCGAAATTTGCTGCTAAACACGCAGGGGCTGGACGTAAGCCAGGAGATCGCGAGCGAAATTTTAACCTGCGAGCAAGGCGGCGTTCCGCGTGTTTGCGGCGTTAAGAGCCATCTTGGCAACGTTTATGAGACCAAGCATCTGATAATCACCGCCGGCACCTTTTTAAACGGGCTAATTCATGTGGGCGAGAACAAGCTGCAAGCGGGGCGCGTGGGCGAGCTAGCT